>JAYVMZ010000270.1:0-12180 GCA_043758735.1 Betaproteobacteria bacterium | reverse complement strand
CCAGCCTGATCGTCGCACTGAATTCGGATTCGTCGGTCAAACGGCTCGGCAAGGGCGCCGACCGGCCGGTCAATCCGCTTGAAGATCGCCTGGCGGTAGTGGCGGCCCTGGAGAGCGTGAGCCTGGCGACCTGGTTCGAAGAAGATACCCCCCTTTCCCTCATCCTGATTTGCCGGCCGGACGTATTGGTCAAAGGAGGGGATTGGCCGGTGGACCAGATCGTGGGAGCACGCGAAGTGATGGATCGGGGCGGAAGCGTGAAATCCATTCCGTTCCAGTTCGAGCGCTCCACGACCGCCTTGCTGTCCCGCATACGCCGCACCTGATCCGCATACTTTCCTGAAGGAAGCACCGATGTCAGCCAGAAAATCTTTCGTGCGCGATGCGTGGCGCCTGATCAAACCCTACTGGACATCGGAAGAGCGGCTGTCTGCGTCCTTGCTGCTGGGTGCGGTGATCGGCCTGACGCTGGCCATGGTCTACATGAGCGTGCTGTTCAACGAGTGGTACAACGTGTTTTACAACGCGCTCCAGGAAAAAAACGCGGAAATCTTCTGGGCCCAGATCCTGCGATTTTGCATGCTGGCGGCAATCTATATCGCCATGGCCGTGTATTCGTTTTATCTCAACCAGTTGCTCCAGATCCGCTGGCGCCGATGGATGACCGAGCGCTATCTCAAGGAATGGTTGTCCGACCTTGCCTACTATCGCATGCAATTAAAGGGCAATCCTGCGGACAATCCGGATCAACGGATCGCCGAAGACCTCAAGCTGTTCGTAGATTCGACGCTCGACCTGGGCATCGGTTTCCTGGATTCGGTCGTCACGCTGGTTTCCTTCGTCGCGATCCTGTGGACGCTTTCCGGACCGCTTACCATTCCCTTCGGCACCACGCAGATTACGATTCCCGGCTACATGCTTTGGGCCGCGGTCATCTATGCATTCGTCGGCACTTGGGCCACGCACAAGATCGGCAAGCCGCTGGTCAAACTCAATTTCGTACAGCAGCGCTATGAGGCGGACTTCCGCTTCGGGCTGGTGCGTTTTCGCGAGAACGGCGAAAGCGTCGCTCTCTACCAGGGTGAGCAGGCTGAAATGCAAGGGTTTCGCGGGCGTTTCTCCAACGTCGTGTCGAACTGGCTGAGCATATTGAACCGGCAGAAAATCCTCATCTCTTTCCGGGTGGGCTACAACCAGATTGCCAGCGTGTTTCCCTTCATCGTGGCCGCGCCGCGCTATTTCTCCGGCGCCATCAAGCTCGGGGACCTGATGCAGATCTCGAACACGTTCGAAAAGGTGCAGGGCGCATTGTCGTGGTTCATCGGCGCCTACACGATCTTTGCATCGTGGAAGGCGACGAGCGACCGCCTCATCGGATTCCACCAGGCAATCGAGGACGCGCACCGCGAAAAGCTCGAGGACGGCGGCGTCAAGTTGACCCGTGGCGGCGACGAGGAATTGTCCGTGCGCGACATCGAGTTGAATCTGCCCGACGGCCGGCCTCTGGTTGCAGCATCGAGCTTCAACGCCCGGGCCGGCGAAAGCCTGCTGATACGCGGCGCATCGGGAAGCGGCAAGAGCACGCTGTTCCGTGCGATCGCGGGGATCTGGCCTTACGGCAAGGGAAACGTGCAACTGCCCGATGCGCGCAATATCCTGTTTCTGCCGCAACGGCCTTACATTCCCATCGGGTCGCTGCGCGATGTGGTCGGATTTCCGGGGCGGGAGAAATTCTCCGATGAGCAGATCGGGCAGGCGCTCACTGACGTTGGGTTGCCCAAGCTGGTCGAACAGTTGGACGATCCGCGGAACTGGTCGCTGCAGCTCTCCCCGGGCGAACAACAGCGCATCGCGTTCGCCCGCGTCTTGCTGCAAAAGCCGAAATGGCTGTTCCTGGACGAAGCGACTTCGGCCCTCGATGAGGGCGCCGAGTCGGCGCTCTACAAGCTGATCCGCGACCGCCTGCCGAAGTCCGCGATCATCAGCATCGGCCATCGTCCCGCATTGACAAACCTGCATGCCCGGCAACTGGAACTGAAAGACGACGCGCAGGGCTCGCGCACGCTCGCCGCAGCATGACAACGCCGGGTCAGGGCGGGGGGCAATCCACCACGCGCAATTCGGAGCCCTGAAATCCGGCTTTCAGGTCGGCCAATTGCGCCGATTGCTCTTCGGTGGGATCGCGCACCAGGAAAGCGGCCTGGATGATCCTTTGTTCGCGCTCGCCGACCTGCGCGGAGCGCACACCTTTTTCTCGCAACTGCGCCAGATGTCTTTTCGCCGCTTCTTCGCCGCGAAAAACACCGAGCGCAATCGCATAACGCCAGCGTCCCGCTTCCAGGATCGGTGTGTAGTCGTTGACGCCCCTCTCCCGCAATTCGCCCATTTTCCTGTCCATCTCCGGCTTGGATTTGAGCGGCGGAATATAAACCCAGTAACTCGTCGTCACGGCCACTTCCGTCCTGCGCACGCGCTCGCCGAGCGCCAGCGCGTCGAAGGCAGCCTGTGCCCTGGGCACTTCGGCGCCGCCAAAACTGCCCCACTCCATGCACAATCCCGGCGCAGGCGCAGCCGCAACCGGTGCAAGGGACGGGGCCGGTCGCGGTGCGACGATGCGGATCTGGTCGCCATTCATCTGTTGTCGGGCGAGTTGCGCATCCGGATTCGGCATCCGGTCGCGCAAGTAGGCAAAGGCGGCCAGGCCCAGGTTCGCAGCGAGCAGCGCGAAGAACAGCCACTTCATTGCGGCTCACGCGCCATGCGCACCAATCCCTCCAGGACGAGCTTGTCGACAATGCGCACCGGCCTGCCGATGTGCCTGGCGACAAGTTCGCCTGTCCCGCCGCTGACGATCAGCGACGGTTCGCCATGCCCGGCAGCCTGCATCGCGTCGCGCATGCGCTCGACCGCACCGCATAACGCCTGGATAGCGCCGCTGGTGATTGCATCGCGGGTAGCACGCGGAAAAGGAGTGAAGTCGCCGCGCTCCGCGGACAGGCGCGCGGTGTTCGCAGCCAGTGCTTCGTGCATCAGGTCGAACCCCGGAACGATGATGCCGCCGATGAATTCGCCTTTCTTGGTCAGCGCATCGACCGTCATCGCGGTGCCGGCATTCACCACAACGCAGGCTTCGGACGAGAATCCGCGCGCGCCGATCAGCGCCGCCCAGCGATCGACGCCGAGCTGCGACGGTTCGTCGTAAAGACTGATCACGCCGGCCTGCGTGCGCGCACTGGCGGCCCACATTGGCGCGATCGTCCAGCGGCCGGAGAATTTCCGCAACCTTCGACCCGTTTCATCTCCCGCCACGTTGGCGATCACGATCGAGGTTGGCGGCAGCAATGACGACCATTGGGAATCGAGCGCGTCGAGGTCGGCGTGCGGGACCCAGCCGTCGCGCACGAACGCGCGGCCGTCGTGCAAGGCCCATTTCACCCGGCTGTTACCGGCATCGACCGCGAGGATCATCGCCTTGTTGGAAAATTTCATGTGGCGCCGCGCAGACTCAATTCGCCGCCGTAGAATTTGCGCGGTCCCGTGCGCGTCTGCAAGTGCAAGGCTCCATCCTCCCCGACACTGCTTACGCGGCCTTCGATTTCAGAGCGGTCGGGCATGCGCACGCGGACCATTTTATCCTGGTAGGCATGCAGCCGATCCCACTCTTCCCGGAACGGTGCAAAGCCTTCCGCGGAAAACTGCCGCAAGATGGCATCCAACCCGCCCAGAATTTCTGCGAACAAGGCATTGCGGTCTGCTTCGACGCCGATTTTCACCAGATCGACGACAGGCTGATCGATGCGCGACTTCACCGACTCCGGCAGCCGTAGGTTCATCCCGATTCCGATCACGGCAACCGTGGGACCCATGACGTCACCGGCAAGTTCGATGAGGATTCCGGCAAGCTTGAGGTGCCGCCACAGCAAATCGTTCGGCCATTTCAGCATCACCTCCGCGGCACCGTGCTTGCGCAATACGCGGGCAAGGGCGATGCCGACCACGAGGCTCAGTCCGCTCAGGAAACCCGCCCCCTGGTCGAAGCGCCACAGGATCGAGAAAGTCAGCGCGCCACCCGGGCTGGAATGCCAGTCGCGACCACGCCGGCCCCGCCCCTGTGTCTGGGATTCAGCCGCAAGCACGCTGCCTGAACGCGCCCCGCGGATCGCGCGATCGAGCATGTCGGTATTAGTCGAACCGGTCTGGTCGACGATGTCGATTTCGAACCGGGACGCCTGCCGGCCCAGATGGCTGACAACGCGTTCTCGCGCCAGCCACTGCACCGGCGTCATCAGGCGGTAGCCGCGGCCATGCACTTTGTGGACGACCAGTCCCAGTGCATCCACATCCGCAAGGGCATTCGATATGGACCCGCGCGTGAGGCCCAGTACCCGGCCCAGCGCTTCGCCGGAATGAAATTCTCCATCCTCCAGGAGACGTAGAACTTCGAGCGTATGCGAGGTCAAAGGTTTGGTGGATTGGGTTCAGGCGTATCCTCCGCACTATACCGTAAGCCCAGGCGGGCGAGTCCCACTGCACGCGACAGCCGCATCCGTTCCAGCGCATCAAATCCTGCAGGAGTACATCATGTTCAAGAATATTCTGATCCCGACCGATGGCTCGGCCCTGTCCCGGAAATCCGTCAAGGCGGGCGTGGCGCTGGCCAAGGCGGTCGGCGCGCGGGTGACCGGCTTCTATTCGCCGGAGCCATACGAAATCCTGGCTTACGGCGAGTATTTCCCCCCGGACCTGATGTCACGCGCGGAATGGGACAATCGCTCGAAGAAAACCGCGGTGCGTTTTCTCGCCGCAATCGAAAAGGAAGCGCTGGCCGCGGGCGTCAAGTACAGCGGCCTGTACCTGGAGAGCGTGGCACCGTGGGAAGGGATCGTCGAAGCGGCGAAGAAGAAAAAGTGCGACCTGATTTTCATGGCCTCGCATGGCCGCACCGGGCTATCCGGATTGTTGCTCGGCAGCCAGGCCGGGAAAGTAATTTCGCATTCAAAGATCCCGGTGCTCGTATACAAGTAACCGCAGCGGCGGCATCAGGATGCCGTGCGCGCCTGAAATGCCGCGGCTGCGCGCTCCGGTGCGCAAAGGGCGTGCAGCTTGAGCCTGGCGGGCGCGCCGCCGACCGCCTCGACCAGCGTCGTACCCGCGGAAGCGATCTTGAGTAGAGTGCGCCCATGACACAAGCCGCCGTGCTCTACGAAACCGTTGCGGATTCCATCTCGGGCATGATCTCCGCCGGCACCTTGCGCCCCGGCGAACGCGTTCCCTCCGTCCGGCGCCTGTTCACCCAGCGCAAAGTATCCGTGGCCACCGTGTTGCGCGCCTATGAAGTCCTGGAAAACCAGGGGCTCATCGAGGCCCGGCCGAACGCCGGTTATTACGTGCGCCATCGCATCCCATTCGCGGACGAACCCTCGATATCGAGCCCGCCCGTCGCGCCGCGGCTGGTGGGCATCAGCGCGCTGGTGCAGGAAGTGCTCGATTCGCGCCGTCCCGACGTGGTGTCCTTCGGCGCGGCCTGTCCCGGCCCCGACCACATGCCGACCGCACGGCTGCAGCGGACGATTTCGTCGATCGCGCGCCGCAAACCGCTGTCGCTGACGCAATACGTGCTGCCACCCGGCAACGAAGACCTGCGCCGCCAGATCGCGCGAAAATCGCCGCGGTCATCGCAATGCCGAACGCGCAGAACCCGTTGGGCTTCACCATGTCCGACGAAAACAAGAAGCGCCTGGTGAAAATGCTCGACAAGCGCGGTGTGCCGCTGATCGAGGACGACGTCTACGGCGACCTTTACTACAGCGACCAGCGGCGGCTATGACCGCCAGTTGCGCAACCTGCGACGCGTGTTCCGCGACCAGGTTTCCCACGTCTCCACCGCGGTCTCCAAATATTTTCCCGCAGGCACGCGCATTACGCGTCCCGCCGGCGGATTTATCCTGTGGGTCGAATTGCCGGAGGGCTGCGACTCGGAAGAATTATTCCGCCAGGCGCTGCGCAACAAGATTTCGCTCGGCCCGGGCACACTGTTCTCGGCAACGGACCGCTATCGCAACTGCATCCGTATGGGGTGCGCGGAGCCGTGGTCGCCCCGCGTCGAGCAGGCGATCGCGAAGCTCGGCGAGCTGATCAAAAAACAGCTCTGATACCGCCGTCATTTTTCCGGGCATCGCTGTCGCCGCGAGACGACACCTCTGCGCATACTTTCCCGCGCTGAACTAATTTCCTCTTGATCCTGACTAATCGCCTGAGCATACTCGTGTGCTCGCAATTACTGGACAATCAGCAAAGAGGGAATCCACATGAAGAAAATCCTGATGGCATTTGGACTTATCGCTGCGATGCTTTCGACTGCCGCAATTGCGCAGGGTACCAACGGCCTGATGTTCGGCGGCATGGCCGGCTTCACAAAGCCACACGGTTCCGAGAACGATGCGGGCGTGACGATCGGCGCCCGGCTCGGCAAACAGATCCAGGGCAATTTCTCCTGGGAGGCCGACCTCAATCTGGGCATCATCGACGGCAAGATCGGCGCGAACCACGACTGGAACATCAATTCGGTGGCAGGCTATGGCGTGTATCGCACCGATGGCGATATTCACCTCAAGGCGAAGCTCGGCGTGGTTTACTGGGACGACGATTTCGATCACGACACCAGCCTGTCCGCGGGCATCGGCATCGGCTTCCGCATGGGTCGTGGAATTCTCGATGTCGAATATACGCAGGTGAACGACTACGTCGACTATATAACGGTCGGGTACAGCATGCCGTTCTGAACGGGCGGCCGATCGCGGCCGACGTTCTTTGCGCAACTCACGAAAAAACCCGCACGGTTCGCACCGTGCGGGTTTTATTATTGCGCCGGCCCTTACGGGCCGGAGAACTGCCAATCAGCTCAGTGCGTGACCCTGCGCGTTGACATACAGCGCGTAGATCGACGTGCTGCCGCACATGAACAGTCGGTTTCGCTTGGTGCCACCAAAGCACAGGTTGGCGATGACTTCCGGCGTGTGCAGGAATGCCAGCAGCGAACCGTCCGGGTGATGCACGCGAACGCCGTTGGTGTCCATGCCGCCCCAGCCCCAGCCGCACCAGACGTTGCCGTCGGTATCGCAACGAATGCCGTCGGTGAAGCCCGGCGCAAAATCCGCGAACACTTTCGGATTGGACAATGCGCCATTGCTCTTGACGTCGAACACGATGATGTTGGCGGGATTGCCCGGACCATCGGTCGCGCCGGTATCGACCACGTAGCAGCGCTTGAAGTCCGGCGAGAAGCAGATGCCGTTCGGACGGCGCATCGGGCCTTCGGCGGCGATGGTAACTTTGCCGGCGGGATCGATTCGATAGACACGGGTCGGCAGTTCGAACTCGGCCTTGTGGCCTTCGTACGGACCCATGATGCCGTAGCCGGGATCCGTAAAGTAGATTGAGCCGTCGTGGAAAGTGGCGACATCGTTCGGGGCATTGAGTTTCTTGCCGTCGAAACTGTCGCACAGAATCGTCCAGCTGCCGTCGTATTCGCGGCGACGCATGCGGCGGGTATCGTGTTCGCAAGCGATCAGCCGGCCCTGGTTATCGCGACCGTGGCCGTTCGAATAACCGGACTCGGTCTGATACACGCTGACATGGCCGTCGTCTTCATTCCAGCGCAATACGCGGTGGTTCGGGATGTCGCTCCAGAGCAGGCAACCCCAGTCGCCCATCCAGACCGGGCCTTCGCACCAGAGCGCCCTGTCGTTGCCCTCGCCGTGCCAGATGCGCTGCAGCGTCGCATTGCCCTGCCGACCGCTGAAACGCTTGTCCTTCACCTCGAATGCGGGCTCGGGATAGGTAACGGTTTCGTTGCCGGTCCAGTCGCGGTCCCTGCCAAATTTATCGGTGCCGGCAAACGCTGAGCCTGCAGTGGCTGCAACCGCCGCGGATGCTGCCGCAGTAGCCAGAAAACTGCGGCGGCTCATTGCAGGCGGTTTTTCCGCGCCTGTTTTCACCGGCGCGATATTTTGTTCTCGTTCCATGATGGAATTTCCTCCTGGTTATTGAAATAATTGCTTTCTACCCCTGGTCACTGCTTTGCCCCACTGTGGCGAATACGCGCCCGGCGAAGTCCTTATGTTGGCGGCCATGCAGGATAGTTTCGGCTGGCCGCCGCCGGAATATCATTTACTCCGGCATCGATTGAGCGACGCGGGAACCTTAATCTTACGGGGGGCAATTGGCAACCCATCTCCATTCGAGACGCCCCGATGGATTAAGATGCGGAAATTGCCTTGGAGCAGAGCATGAAATTCGTCAGTCAGTTGTTGTCCGCCCACTTCGAACGTTATCCCGCAATGCAACTAGACGATGTTTACAAGCTGCTGCATCAGGCAGCGCTGGGTCCGGGCCATGCGGTGGACAATCCTGCTGCAGCGCGCAATCGCCTGGACCAGGAATTGGCCGTCTTGGGCGAGGCGCCCGACGAACTATTACAAGATGTCATTTCGCCGGACGGCAGGCTCGCCCGCGTCCACCTGCGCCCCTATCTCGCGTCGGGCGGAGATCCCGGTGTGCTGCTCTGTGCCTTCGTCGAAACCGCAAACAGCTACCCTGCATCGCCCGACAAATTGGCGAAATTCTGCGGCTGCCTGGGCGATCTGGCGGCGGCGGGCGGCATTCCGTTTGCGCGGGAAGAGGTCCTCGCTTATTTCAGCAAGATTGCTCGCGACGGCTATCCGGTGGTTCATCATTCCGAGGCCTTCCGACGCGCCTATCACCCCGCGTATCGCGTCGTTGCGATCGATCTGCTGCAGTAACGATAACCAAAAAAAACACTGCTCGCCACAGAGGTCACAGAGAAGAACAGAAACGAAAATTGCGCAGAAGGTCAGACAGTTGGTTGCCGCATCCGGGATTCTCGATACCGCCCCAATCTTTCCTGACTTGTCTTTCCTCTGTGCTCTCCGTGTCCTCTGTGGCAAATGTTGTAGATAAGGAGGAGATCAATGATCGAACGGCTGCGCATTACCGACGTGCGGGCATATCCGACATCGTTTCCCGTTGACCCGAAAGACAGCGTCACGCTCGGCATTGGCCGCACCGTCAAACGCGATGCCGTCATCGTCAAGGTTTCTACCGAGGATGGCGTAACGGGATGGGGCGAGGCGCATCACGGCCGCTGCCCGGGTGCAGTCGCGCACCTCGTCAACACGACAATGAAGCAACTGGTTGTCGGCCAGGACGCAAACGACATCACCGGGGTGTGGAAGAGGGTTTACGACAAGCAACTGGCCAGCCATGGCATGGGCGCCGGTGCCTGCCTCGCGCTGTCCGGCATCGACATGGCGCTGTGGGATATCCGCGGCAAGGCGCTCAAGCTGCCACTCTATAAACTCCTGGGCGGGCGTTCGAAACCGATACCGGCTTATGCCGGCGGTGTTTCGCTCGGCTATCAGGATCCCAGGGCGCTGGCAGAAGAAGCACGGCCGCATGTGCAAGCCGGCTACAAGGCGATCAAATTGCGTATTGGCGACAGCGTCGCCCGCGACATCGAAAGGGTTGCCATGGTGCGCAAAACCTTCGGTGACGATCTGGTAATCCTCACCGATGCGAACACCAGCTACACGGTGGCGGATACCCGGTCGGCGATGCCTGCGCTCGATGAACTGGATGTCGGCTGGCTCGAGGAGCCGTTTCCGGCGCATGACTACATGTCCTATCGCGAAGCGGCGCGGCACGGGCGCCTGCCGCTCGCCGCGGGAGAGAACCATTACACGCGCTTCGAATTCAACCGTGTCATCGAGGACGGGGCCATCACCATCTTGCAGCCGGATCTTTCCAAGACGGGCGGCATTACCGAAGCCCTGCGGATCGCCGCGCTGGCGTCGAGCTGGAAGCTCCCGATCCATCCGCACACCTCGATGACCGGACTCAACATGGCCGCGACTATTCATTTCCTCGCGGCGATCGAAAACGGCGGATACTTCGAAGCCGACATTTCGAAGAACAACCTGTTCCGCGACAGGCTGGTCTCCACGCCTTATACGACGGACAGGAATGGCAACGTCCTGCCGCTGGAAGGGCACGGCATCGGCCTCGAGCTCGATGAAGCTTTCCTGCAGGCCCACCCCGTCATCGAAGGCCCGGGTTACGTTTGACAACACAGAAAAAATCAATGGGAAACAGCGTCAAGCTAGAACGTAAGGATGCAGTCGCAATCGTCACCCTGAACCGCCCGGACGTCCTCAACGCGGTCGACATGGCGATGCGCGAGACGCTGATCACACTGCTTGCGGAACTCAACAAGGCAGACGACGTGCGCGCGATAGTCCTGACCGGCGAAGGCGATCGCGCGTTCTGCTCCGGCCAGGATCTCGAAGAAATCGTCCGCTACACGGTGGACCACATCGATTCATGGGTCACAAGGCAACACGCGATGTATGCCGCGGTGCGCGATCTCGACAAACCCTGCATCGTCGCATTCAACGGCGTCGCGGCCGGCGCAGGATTGCAGATCGCGCTCTGCGCCGACCTGCGCATCGGTTATCCGGAGATGAAACTCGGTCAGCCGGAGATCAAGGCGGGCCTTGCCAGCATCGTCGGCTCGTATTTGATGACCATGCATCTTGGGCTCTCGAAGAATGTCGAACTGTCCCTGACCGGGGACATGATCTCGGGACAAATCGCCCACGACATCGGGATACTCAACCACCTCGTACCTCGCGACGAAGTCATGGCCAAGTCCCTGGCGCTCGCGACCGAGATGGCGAAACTCGCCCCGACCGCGCTGCGCCTCACCAAGCAGCGCTTCCGTGCGCTGACACAAGAAGGTTTCGACGCTGCTCTGGAAGCTGCCAAGGCCGCACAGAAAGAAGCGTACGCCAGCGGCGAACCGCAAGAGGCCATGCGCAAGTTCCTTGAAGCACGGAAATCAAAACACTGAAACTCTTTCAACACGAATACACTCGCAATAGCGTGGAGTACCCTTTTAGGGGCACGAAGGGATGCGAAAGAAACCAATAGCAACGCAAACGTGGGAAAGAAAAATCAGATCGAACCGCTTCCCGGCATTTCCCTCATCCCCAACCCTTCTCCCGAAGGGAGAAGGGAGTAGCCTGCCCTCTCCCTTGGGGACAGGGACCGAGGGTGAGGGAGAACAGTGAAACGCGATCGGCTCAGCGTTTCTCAAAACGGTGTCAGACACTGTCTTGTGTA
Organism: Betaproteobacteria bacterium; assembly: GCA_043758735.1. Lineage (GTDB taxonomy): Bacteria > Pseudomonadota > Gammaproteobacteria > Burkholderiales > JACQAP01 > JACQAP01. Next base: position 981 of record JAYVMZ010000270.1, on the reverse strand, counting down.
ATCAAGCGCAAGCGGGGGCTAAATGGTACCTAAGCCTGCATAATGGCAATTCGAACTTCGATCCTCTCGCTTTCCTCCGCGCCCTCTCCTGCTTTTCCTCCGCGTCCTTGGCGTCAACGCTCCTAAACGCCGGCCCCTGGCCGGCTGGCGCCGGCACTCACCACGTATAGCGAACCGCATACCGCACCACCGCTTCCCCGTCCGCTGCAAAACTGACCGGAAAGTAAATCGTGCGCGCGAATAGATGGCATCAAGGTCAAGTCTCTCGCATGACGAGCTACTGGAAAATTTCCACTGAACCTCCACGAGGGCGCGGAGTCTAGTGTTTGGCCTGGTCCGCTCAGGCCCACAGGAATAGTTGGTTCTGCGTCAGGTTCCCCAGGCGGCAGGCATGAAGAATCGACTGCGCCCCCCGCGTTAACTTATGCGAAAGGTTCCAAACCATGAGTTTGAATATCCGCACCCGGTGCCTCCCTGCCCTGGCTTTTGGTTTGTTGCTTGGCGCCTGCACCGGCGTTCCCACAAAGCCCATGGCAACGCAGACATTGTCGGAATGCGGCTGGTTGCCCCACTGCGTGAACAGCCAGTCGGGTCGCGGCGTCCAGGCCATCGAGCCGATCAAGGCCGACATTGAACAGTGGCAAAAACTCAAGGCGTGGATCGTCGGGCAGCCGGACTGGAAGGTTGCCGCGGACGACGGCGATTTCATTCAGGCCGTTGTGACAACGCCCGGGTTGAGATTTCGGGATGACGTTCAGATCCTGTTTCTCCCCGACTCTCGATTGATTCACGTGTATTCCTCTTCTCGGCTCGGGATCAGCGATTTGGGCACCAATGCAAGACGCGTCGAAAAACTCCGCGCCCAGGTCAGAGGAACGAATTGAATTCAGGGTCTTCACGGAATCGAGTGGGTGAATTGAGGGGGTAACCATGGCTGGAAGCCGCATGGATATTGGCTTTCGGACATTTCGGAAGAGGCTC
>JAYVMZ010000269.1:0-5772 GCA_043758735.1 Betaproteobacteria bacterium | reverse complement strand
TTTTTTCGCCTGATCAGGACTGCCTGTGACGCCGCCAAGCACGCCGTACTCGCCCGCCATGCGTTCGGTCACCGATTTCAGGTTGGCCAGCGTCTGGTTGAAACTCGAGTCGGGCCGGATGATTTCATCCACGTTCTGCAGGATGCTGTTGGCGCGGGCGATGACCTGCGGGATGTCCTGCGCCGCATCCTTGCTGACAAGCTGGCGTTCCGTCCCTGCGAGTAATTCCGGATCCTGCATCTTCGGCGATACCGCGCGGATTTTTGCGCCACCGAGGATCTGCTTTTCCAGGGAGAATGCGCTGCTCTCGCGCAACCAGCGCGCATCCTTGATCTTGATGCGGACTTCGATGCGTACGCGGCCCAGTTCGTCGAGCGCCATGCTTGATACCTTGCCGATCGGAAAACCGGAGAACATGATCGGCATGCCCACCACGACGCCGTCCGCGTCCGGCGCTATCAGCGTCAGCCCCTGAGTGCGATCGAAAACGCCGCGCGCATACAGCGCATAGAGCAGCAAGCCGATCGCGATGACCGGAATCAGGGTCAGGACCGCTCCGACTTTGACGCCCAGGTACTTTACGCTCGGCTGTTGTAGAGAGGGGCGTTCCATGCGTAGTCCAGTATCCAGCACTGCTCGAAGCGGCCTTCGAGCGCAAGCAGCAATCGGTTGAGAAAAAAAGGATAGTGGGTGTCCGGCAACAGCTGCGCGGGCCGGTCGATCAGGATTATAGGCGGAGTCAACACGATCGCCCGCAGCAACTTGGCGACGAAACGCTCCTCGTAGGTCAGGTCGGGATCGCGCTGCTCGGCGCACGCGGTATAGCCGGCCTGGGTCAGCAGTTTCCAGGCCGTATCGTTGGCCTCACCGATGTAGGTGTTCGTGCGGAACTGCAGCACGACGGTGAGGTTTTCCAGCACCGAGAGGTTTGCGCGCAGCGGCAGGCTTTCCGACACCAGGATGGCTTGCGGGTGCTCCTCGATCACTTGGCGGCGCTCGGCGTCGCCGGCCAGCAGGACGACCCGCTTTTTGGCGGCAGGCTTTTCGTTCGAGTCATTCATCGTCAGACGTAAACGACCGCGAGCGCGGCAGCCTCGATCAGCATCAGCGCAAAAAACAGTCGGACCATGCCGCGCAATACCGAGATCGGCGCGTGGAACAGTTTCTGCGGCGTGCTCAGGCCCTCGGAGATCGGGATCACGGTCACCGCGAAACCGAACGCCAGGGTCTTCGCCCACAACACGAACAGCGCCGGCAGGTCGAGTACCTTGCCGATCATGCGGGTGTAATCGCCGGTCGTCAGCGTCCAAGGGTGGAAATCGATGATCAGCAAATGCGTCATCCAGAGTGCTACGACGATGTTGACCGCGGTCAGCGCGAGGACCGACACGATGCCGCCGACCACGCGCGGCAGCAGTTCAAGGCGCATCGGGTCGATGCCGATGCGCTGCAGGGCGTCGAGCTCATTCTGAATTTTCATCAGCGCCACCTCGGTGTTGATGGCCGCACCGGTGCGCAGCGCGATGAACAGCGCGGTCATCAGCGGCAGGATCTCGAGCACGAGGATGCGAACGATCAGTTCGAGCGCGTATTCATACAGGCCGTAGTTGCGCGCGGTCGAACCGACGATTTCGATAATGAGAAAACTGAACAGCCCTGCGAAGGCGGCAAAACCCGGCAGGATCTGCCAGGCTGTGAAATAGATCTGCTTCTGCACGACCTGCCGCGTGGCCTTGTTATAGGTCGTAGGCGACAGCACGCCGATGAGGGCGGCATTGGCAAAGCGGAATACGCGCCCCCAGGCGTACAGCCGCTCGGAGAATCCCCGTCCCAGCAGCGTCAGCCAGGCGTGCAATCCGTTCATTGGCGGGGCGCTGTGCCGAGGGAACGCACGAACTTTGCCTGCTCCTGCGCCGCGCTGTGCAGCAGGCTGATGTCGTTGCCGGCGAGCATCATGCGAAATCCCAGGCCGAGGTAGCGCGTGAGCAACTCCTTGCCGTAAATGCCGCCGAGCGCGGGAATCTTGCCGTGTTTCTTGCAGGCACCCAGCACGGTGTCGATGGCGCTGCGCAGGCGCTCATGATCGAGCTGGCCGGGGATGCCCATTTCAAGGCACAGGTCGTTGGTGCCGATCAGGAGGGCATCCAGTCCCGGAACGGCGGCAATGCGCTCGGCATTTTCCACGGCGAGCGGCGTCTCGATCATAGCGACCACCAAGGTGGCGCCGTCGAGGTTTTCGACGACTTCGCCGGTCGGGCGCGAAGCAAAACCGAAATGCGGATAGGCCCCGCCGATGGAGCGATGTCCCAACGGCGGAAAACGGAACGCATCGACCATCGCTTGCGCCTGTTCGGGGGTATCGACGTGCGGAATCACGACGCCCAGCGCTCCGCCATCGAGGCAACGGCCGCCGAGCGCGAGTTCGCCGGCGGGTACGCGCACGATCGGGGCGATACCCGCATCGAGCGCGGCCACGGATATCTGGTAAGCCGTTTCGACCGAAGCCGGTCCGTGCTCGAGGTCGATGAACAGCCAGTCGTAGCCGGCGGACTTCATCAGGCGCGCGGCCTCCACGCCACGCAGGCCGCGGATCCCCACGCCGATGGCAACCTCCCCTTTTTCCAGCCGTTCCCTGACCGGATTCGTCAAGCGCTGCATTGCTTCTCCCGTTTTTATTGCCCCGGCATGCGCCCGGGAGCAAGGATGGCAACGATAGCAGAACGCACTGGCGGCCGCGTCAGGCGCGTGGGGCCGTTGGCAGCAGAGTCAAAGGTTAGCCGCCGAACAGACGCCAGCCGTGTCCGCCGCAGTCCACGCATGGCAGGCTGCCGAGGAATCCGGTCGCCTCGCAACCCCGGCAGGGATCCCAGACATAGGACAGGTCACTGCGGAAGGTTCCCGCGCACCGCCTGCCGTGAACTGTCTGGCCGCAGCGTTGGTTGACCCGTTGCTTCGGGTCGATCAGGGCGCGGCAAATGGTACACACGGCCAGGGGTTTCGGTTTCGCGGAATGACGCATGGCTTGTCCTTCGTGGAGGGAGGCGCGGGCCCGGCCTGCGGTGCCGTCCGGGCCGGAACAGGCACCCTGCTTGCAACGCCGCTCGGGAGCACGTCGAAAAATTCGACAGCGCAGGCACCGGGAATATCCCCGGCCTGGCTGTTCCACGGGAATAAAGCTGCGCGGGTACACTTCCGGGAATCCGGCCACCGGGGGAGCGGAAATGAAAAAAGTCGTCTGGGGTGTGTTGAGCACGGCAAAAATCGGCCTGGAACGCGTGCTGCCCGGCATGCTGAAGAGTCCGATGTGCGACATCCGGGCGATCGCATCGAGGTCGCCGACCGCGGCACGCAAGGCGGCCGACAAGCTTGGCATACCGAAGGCCTATGGCACATACGAAGAATTGCTGGCCGATCCGGAAATCGAAGCGATCTACAATCCGCTGCCCAACCATCTTCACGTCCCGCTGACACTGCAGGCCGCGGCGGCCGGCAAACATGTGTTGTGCGAAAAACCCATTGCAATGAACGCGGACGAGGCGGCGCAACTCAAGGCGGCGGCGGGAAAAGTGCTGATCATGGAAGCCTTCATGGTGCGCTTCCATCCGCAATGGCTGAGGGCGCGTGAACTGGTGCGCAATGGCGATATCGGCACGCTGCGGGTGGTGCAGTTCCTGTTCTGCTATTCCAATACCGATCCCGCCAACATTCGCAACCGGGCCGACATTGGCGGCGGCGCGCTCTACGACATCGGCTGTTATCCGATCACGGCCGGACGCTTCTTCTTCGAGGCCGAGCCGCGGCGAGGCATCGCGCTGATCGACCGCGATCCGGCTTTCCGCACGGATCGCCTGACCAGCGCACTGTTGGACTTCGGTTCCGGCCGGCATCTCGATTTCACGGTAGCGACACAACTTACGCCCTATCAGCGCGTGCATCTGTGCGGCACCAAGGGACGCGTCGAGATCCAGATACCGGTGAACCCGGCGCAAGGCGGGCAGACCCTGTTGTACAAGGACGACGGCTCATCGCTGGACAGCGCCGGCGTGCGCACGGAAGTCGTTCCGGAAAGCGATCAATACATGCTGCAGGGCGAGGCCTTTTCGCGCGCGGTGCGCGGCGAGATCAGTTTGCCTTACGGCATTGACAATGCGATTCACGGCATGCGTGCGATCGACGCGTTATTCCGTTCGGAAACAAGCCAAAAATGGGAAGACGTGTAAGGCCGTAAATGCCGTGAAAATCGTGAATGTCGTGAATGTCGAAAAGGGCTTCACAGTTCGCGGATTGAGCCAGCTCAAAATTGGAAGGGGGAAATCTCGCTGTCGATCTGGCGAAGTACGGCCTTGGGACAAGTATTCACGACATTCACGACGCGGTAAAATCATCCGCGACGCAAAATTTCAACCCGAATAACAAAACGCAAATGCCAGGTCCATTGGAAGGGGTGAAGGTCCTCGACCTCACCACCGTCGTCATGGGTCCGTTCGCGACCCAGATCCTGGCCGAGCTGGGCGCCGACGTGATCAAGATCGAATCCCACGAAGGCGACAACATGCGCCATCCCGGCCCGATGAAAAATCCGGGCATGGGTTACATGTTCCTCGGGCTCAACCGCGGCAAGCGCGGCATCGTTCTCGACCTGAAAAAGCCGGAAGGCCGTGAAGCGCTGCTGCGCCTGGTCGTGCAGGCCGACGTTCTGATCTACAACGTGCGCCCGCAGGCCATGTCCCGCCTTGGGCTTTCTTATGAAGACGTCAGCGAATTGAACCCGCGCCTGCTGTATGTCGGCGCCTACGGTTATTCGCAGAAAGGCCCGTACGCGGCCAAGGCGGCGTACGACGACCTGATCCAGGGAATATCCGGCGTGCCGTGGCTGGTCGCGCAGACCGGCGCGAGTCCCAACTACGCCCCGGTGAATCTCGCCGACCGGCTGACCGGCCTGCACGCGGTCTACACAGTCACGGCGGCGCTGTTCCAGCGCAGCCGCACCGGCCGCGGCCAGTCGATCGAAGTGCCGATGTTCGAATCGGTCACGCACTTCGTGCTCGGCGACCATATCGCCGGTTTCACCTGGGATCCGGCGCACGGCGAAGGCGGTTACCAGCGCCTGCTCGCGCGCAAGCCGTATCCGACAAGCGACGGCTACCTGTGCGTGCTGGTCTACAACGACAAGCAATGGAAGAGTTTCCTCGGCGCCATCGGCCGACCGGAACTCATGCAGGATCCACGCTACGCGACCCAGGCGAGCCGCGCCGCGAACATCCGCGACATCTACGCGTTTCTCGCCGGCCTGTTCAAGACGCGCACCACGGCGCAATGGATGACCTTGCTGGAAAGCGTCGACATTCCGGTCGCACGCATGAACTCGGTGGAAGATGTCGTCAACGATCCGCACCTTTCACAGAGCGGGTTCTTTACAACCGAACACCATCCCAGCGAAGGGCCGCTGCGCGCCATGCGCACACCGACGAACTGGTCAGAATCGCAACCCGGCACGCCGCGACCTGCACCGCGCCTCGGCGAGCATTCGGCTGAGGTGTTGCGCGAGGTGGGGTATAGCGACAGCGAAATCGCGGTACTGGTCGGTAAGGGTGTGACGAAAGTGTTGTGACGTGAAGGGCAGGACTCAGGACTAAGGCGGCGTAAATAAATAAAGGTACCAAGTAAGGATCACTTAGAGATTATCCGTAAATAAAATGATACACTTCTATCCCATCTCGGCCTGTCCGAATATGGGGGATCATCATGGTGAAGCGAGCTGCGAAGAAGAGG
>JAYVMZ010000268.1:0-4007 GCA_043758735.1 Betaproteobacteria bacterium | reverse complement strand
AGCGGCAACCGTCCGGTGGACATAGCCCGGCTGCGCAGCCTCGGATTGCGCGTACTGGTGATGGAGCCGCAGCGGCTCGAGGATATTTCGCGTCATTTGCGGCTGTTGGGGGACCTCACCGGACGGGTTGGGCAGGCGCAGGCGGTCGCGCAGGAATTCGAGCAACGCGTCGACGCATTGAGGGCCCGTTACGCGGGTCGACCGCCGGTGCGAGTGATGTTCGAAATCTGGCACCGGCCGCTGTTCACGGTGAACGCGAACCACATCATCAGCAAGGTGCTCGCGCTGTGCGCGGCACAAAACATCTTTGCCGATCTGCCGCGGCTGGCGGGCGAGGTTTCCGTCGAGCAGGTGCTGCTGCTCGACCCCGACGTCATCGTAGTTGGCTCGGAAGCCGAGGATGCGGGCATCCGGAATTGGACGGAATATTCCTACCTGAAAGCCGCGCGCGGCGGCAACGTGTTCACCGTTTCCGCGGACCTGATCACCCGCCAGACGCCGCGCATCGTCGACGCGGCGGAGCGTATGTGCGCAGGCCTCGACAAGGCCCGGCATTGACGCGTCAGGTCTTGATGCTCTCGCCGGCGCAGAGCACGGGGCCGGTTGGCAGGCCGGTCGGCGATCCGCCGGCGGGCTCGACGCTCATCGCGAGGCCGTTTGCCGCATCGAGTCGCGCGGCCAGCGCTGCGGGGATTTTTACCACTTGAGTTTCGTGCGTGGTGATCAACCCGAGCGAGACCGGCTTCTGGTCGCCGCCGGGCAGCATCCACAATTCCCACGCCGTATTCGGCCCCATCTCGGCATGGCCGATCACGCGAACGCGCAGCAGGCGGCCGCCGCTTTGTCCTGGTTCCCAGCTTGCGGTCATGGCCGGCTTCTTGGTGGCAAGGTCGTTCATGACGACCACCATCCGGCCGGCTTCCACGGGCGCTTCCGGCCTTGGAACCGCTACGAAGACAACTAGCGCCAGGGCCAGCAGGCCGGACGCGAATGACGATACGCGCCAGAATGACAGGTTCTCCCAGAAGCCCGGGCGCACCGACTGCCCGATCTTGAGGCGTGCCTTGATGGCCTGCCACACCCGTGCCGGCGGCTCTATCGCCGGCAAGGCCTCGGTGAACGGCGACAGTCGCGCCTCCCATTGCGCCACGGCCCGCCGCAATTGCGGATTGCCGCGCAGATGGAACTCGAATCGCCGGCGCGCGCGCGCGGACATGGTGCCGAGCACATACTCGGCGGCCAGTTTGTCGCGTAGCGTTTCATCGGCGAATCTCATTGCACTCTTCCAGTCATGATTTGTTGCGTTCCATTCATCTGCCCAATTCGTCGAGGCAGCCTTTCAGGCGGTCGAGCCCGCGTCGAATCCAGGTTTTCACCGTGCCCAGCGGCTTGCGCATCTGCTCTGCCAGTTCGCCATGCGACAACCCGTAGAAAAACGCGAGCGTGATGCTGCGCTGCTGTTCCTCTGTCAGCGTCTTCATGCATTCGGCCAGTTCGCCGGCTTCCAGCGAACGGCGCAGCAACTCCTCGGGTCCCGGCGATTCGTCCGGAATCGAGGCCATCAATTCTTCGTGCTCCTCGTCGATCTCGACTTCGCGCGGCTTGCGCAGCCAATCCAGCGCCCTGTTGCGCACGATCGCGGTCATCCAGGTCATCGGCGCGCTCTTTGCAGAGTTATAGCCCCCCGCGTGGTTCCAGATATTGACGAAAGCCTCCTGCAGCACTTCCTCCGCCCAGTCCCTTCGACGTGTTATACGCACGGCGACGGCAAACAGTTTCGCGGAACTGAATTGATATAGGGTCGCGAAGGCGCGCTGGTCGCGCAGCGCGCAACGTGCGAGCAGGTCGGAAAGCTGCTCCGGGGCAGGGGATTCAGGCAGATTCACTGCGATTTTTGCCTTTTTGCCAGTAAACGTCAGACACGCCGGCTGCGCGGTTAAGCACGCGGCACAATACGAACAGCAGGTCGGATAGCCGGTTCAGATACTGTCGCAGCGACGGCGACAACGGTTCGGCAGCGCTCAGGGAAACGACGCGGCGTTCCGCTCGCCGGCACACCGTGCGCGCGACATGGCATAACGCCGCCCCGCGCGATCCTCCCGGCAGGATGAATTCCTTGAGCGGGGCCAGGACGGCATTGTGGCGGTCCAGTTCGTTTTCCAGCCGCGTCACGTGCGCCGGGCCGACGCTGGTATAGCCCGGGATGCTCAGTTCCCCGCCGAGGTCGAACAAGTCATGCTGGACTGCGTGCAATCCGCTGCGTATGTCTTCCGGAATGGATTCGGCCAACAGCACGCCGAGCGCGCTGTTCAACTCGTCCACCGCGCCGATGGCTTCGATGCGCAGGCTGTCCTTGGCGACGCGCGAGCCATCGCCAAGGCCGGTGGTGCCCGCGTCTCCGGTACGCGTGTAAATTTTGCTGAGGCGATTAGCCATGCCGGGACTTACTTGTTGAGTTCAATGGGTTTCATTCTATAAGGGATTGGCACTTGGCGCAGCGGATTGCGAATTCGCATGCGGCTTCAGCGTTGCGGCAATGCCGTCGATCGCGGGTCGCCGCCGAGGTCCTGCAATTCCATCTGCAGGTAGCGATGCAGGGCGTTCCGCCGGTGCGTGGTCGTATACAACGGCCAGTCGCGATAGGCGGGCAGCGTGGCTTTTTCCACCGAGTCCATCAGACTGGAGCTTTCGGCGTACAGAGTCTTGACGACCTGGTCGAGCGCGTTCAGGTAGGTGGCGGTGCCGGCAATCGCCCCTGCGCCGGATATGGGCCCGTGGCCGGGGATGACGCGCGCCGGGTGGAGCCCCTGCAGTTCGCCCAACGCGCGTTGCCAGCCTTCAAAGTCGCAATCGCGGATGTCGGGAATGCGGCCGATCGAACTCAAGCCGCCCGCAAACAGGACGCCGGTATCCAAGTCGAGCACGGCCAGATCCCCCGGCGTGCTGGCCCAGCCCAGGTAAATCAGCTCCAGGCGGCGGCCGCCCGCCTTGATTGTCGTGGTGGCGTCGATCTCGCGGGTTGGCAGGACCAGGCGGGTTCCCTCGAGCTCCTCGCCAAGAACCGGCTTGAGATTTTCCAGGCAGTGGTCGCAGCGCGCCTTCATCAGCTTCGTCGTTTCCCGGTGCGCAAGAATCGGGACGTCGCGCTCGGCGAATGCCGCATTGCCGAACAGGAATTCCTGCACGGCGTGCGTGATGATCACGAGTTCGACGGGCTTGCCGGTGACGCGGGCTATCGCATCGAGCATGCGCAGTCCATGGCGATAAGAGGTGCCGGTATCGATGACAACGACGCCGGACGCCCCCACCACGAAGCCGCTGTTGCCGACAAAGCCGCGATTCGCGAAGGAGATCTCGCCGGTGTCGCCGATGAAGGCGTAGACGCCCTCCGCAACTTTCTCCGGCTGGAGAATTCCCTGCGCGAACAAGGCGACCGGCATCATCATGACGGCAGCGGCCATGAATCGAAATGAATGCGTCGGCAGGGAGCGCATTGGCCATAAAGTAAACGACGCAGGCGGCGGCGGCAAGTCAAACGGGCTTTTCTGTTCTAACATGGGCCTTCCATGATGCCTTCCATGACGATTTTCCCGGCCATTGCGATCGCGTTCGTTTCCGCATTGGCGATGCACTGCGCGGCTGCGGACGAAATCCAGCCGCTGGAGAACTTCGACGTCAGCGAAGTCGCTGCCGGCAACTTCGTTCATTACGGCAGCTTCGACGAACGCTCCGCGCAGAATCTCGGCGACAATGCCAACGTCGGCTTTATCGTCGGCGAGAAATGCGTGCTGGCGGTGGACGCCGGCGGCTCACTCCCGGTGGGTCGCGCCCTGCGGGAGGCGATACGCAGGGTCACGCCGCTGCCGGTCTGCTACGTCGTGCTGACCCACGTGCACCCGGATCATTTTTTCGGCGCGGCGGCCTTCCTGGATGATCATCCGCAGTTTATCGCGCATGAAAACTATCCTGCACAACTGGCCGCGCGCGGCCGTTCCTACATGAATTCG
>JAYVMZ010000267.1:0-6892 GCA_043758735.1 Betaproteobacteria bacterium | reverse complement strand
ACTACTGTCAAGCCATCAGATCTTGGCGAACGGGTTCGGCTCGATAAGCGGCGACTCATAAATCATGTCGATTTGTCCGTCAGCCCTGAACATGCCGATGCGTGCATGTTTCCACAGGTGGTGGTTGGATTTGTGGAAATGGATCTTGCCCTCCGGCGCATCCATTGCGAGGTCCGACGAGGCGGCGACGACTGCCGGCACATCGATGCTCTTGGCTTTTTCCACCGCCATCTTCCACAGGTAGACCGAGGTGTAACCGCAGGCCATGGTGTCGCCGACCACGCGGTTAGCGCCGTATTTGGCCTTGAACGCCTTGACGAACTTCTCGTTTGCCGGATTCTTCACGCTCTGGAAATAGCCCATGCATGACATGAATCCCACGAGGTTCTCCGGACCGACGCCGGACGCCTCTTCTTCCGACACCGCCATCGCGCACAGCGCTTGGGTCTTGCCGGTGATGCCCGCAGCATTGAGCTGCTTGTAGAAGGCGACGTTGGAACCGCCCACCACCGTGCTCCAGATCACGTCCGGCTTGGCGGCCTTGATCTTGTTGATTTCGGAAGCGAACTCAATGGAACCGAGCGGATAGTAGCTTTCGCCCACAACCTTGGCGCCGATCTTCTTCAGGTGCAGGTTAGCGAGCTTGTTCATCGTGCGCGGCCAGATGTAGTCGGAGCCGATCAGGTAGAAGCTCTTGCCCTTGTTCTTGTAGAGCCAGTCGAGCGAGGCGATGGCGGACTGCGTGCCTTCCTGTGCCGTATACATGATGTTGGGCGACATTTCGAGGCCTTCGTAGTACGTCGGGTAATAGAGCAGGCCCTTGTAACGCTCCATCACCGGCAACACTGCTTTGCGCGATGCCGAGGTATAGCAACCGAATATCGCGGCAACCTGGTCTTTCTCCAGCAGCTTGCGCGCCTTCTCGGCGAAAGTCGGCCAGTCGCTGGCGCCGTCTTCAACAACGACTTCCAGTTTCTTGCCCATTACGCCGCCGGCCGCGTTGATTTCCTCGATCGCGAGTTTTTCCGCGTCCACCACTGAGGCTTCGGCGATGGCGATGGTCCCGGTCAGCGAATGCAGGATGCCGACCTTGATGGTGTCCGCCGCTGCCGCTGAACGGATGAACGGTGCGCCGGGCAATGCCGCGACGGCCGTGACTGCTGCTGCGCTCTTGATGAACTGTCTTCTGTTGAACTTCATGTCTTCCCTTTCCCCTGGAGGTATGCAGCCGTTCAGCGACGGCGAAAAAAACCCACAGGGCGGATGAGAATCCGTCCTGCGGGCTTCTATGCCTGTCCCGATCGCGACGTCCTTGTCGCAGCCGGGAAGTGTTGTCCCATGTTTTCTCGTTTCCCCGGGGTTTATCCGGTCGAGATGCTAGGCGCGTTTCAATTTCCATACGCCTTAAACGCGATAACCATATTGCAAAATCAGGGCCATTCCCGCAACCGAAATTAATCTCACCTCGACAAAATCGCTAAAAAAAGGCCAAACGAGCCTGAATAGAAAGGCATTCGGCAACAGCTTGTATCTTCACTTTGAGCCGACAGACGCCATCTTGCTGCATTGCGATCGCAAGACTTCCATTCATGAAATCGCACGCATCCGGTGCATATTGCGGTGCAATAGCACCAACTTGGACAAAATTGAGACGCGGCCTGGTCGCTGCTTTATATTTGTGTGGTTTGCGAGAAATGAGATTGCACGTCGACGAGAGGTGAAGTATCCGCGTCACCGGTTCCGCGGGTGCGGGACTTGCTCGACAATGGCGGCAAAAAAAGGCGATCGTATCCGGGACCGCCTGCCGAACTACCGGGTTCCGTGAACTCGGACCGATCGCCCGGCGCAAAGACGCGCCGTTACTCCACGTTCAACCATAAGGCTTCGGACAACCCGAACAATACGCGGGTCGCGAGACCACGCCGGAAACATTTCAGGCCAGAGATGATGAAATCCACCAAATCCACCGAACCTATCCACGTGGGCGTCCTGTTCTCGGAAACCGGCGTCACCTCGGTGATCGAAGAATCCGAACGCATGGGCACCCTGCTGGCAATCCAGGAGATCAACGACGCCGGTGGCATCAACGGACGCGAACTGCAGGCGGTAAGCTACGATCCCGCGTCACGGCCGGCGAAGTTCGCCGCATTCGCGGAAAAGCTCATTCTCGAGGATCGCGTGCACGTCATCCTCGGCTGCTACATGTCAAGCACGCGCAAGGCCGTGATCCCCGTGGTGGAACGATGGAACGCGCTGTTGCTGTATCCGACCCTGTACGAGGGCTTCGAGTACTCCCGCAACGTCATCTATACCGGCGCGGCGCCGAACCAGAACAGCGTGCAGCTCGCGGAGTTTATGTTGCGAGAATTCGGTTCGCGCGTTTTCATGGTCGGCTCCGACTACATCTATCCCTACGAATCCAATCGCATCATGAGCGACCTGATCCTCGAGCGCGGCGGGGAGAAGGTGGGGGAAACCTATCTTCCGCTGGATGCGCCGTGGGAGGACTATCTGGCGCTGGCGAAGAAAATCAAGCAGGCGGCGCCGGATTTTATTTTCTCCACGGTCGTCGGCGACGGCACCGCGCTGCTGCATCGCGCATACGCCCAGCTCAAACTCGATCCGGTGGAAATGCCGATCGCGAGCCTGACGACCTGCGAAGCGGAGATCAAACAGATGGGCGCGGACATTGCCGAAGGGCATATCACGTCGGCGCCGTATTTCCAGTCGATCGCCACAGAGGAAAACCGCCTGTGCGTCGCCCGCTGCAAAGCCCGCTTCGGCGACGATATCGTCACCAATCAATGCTGGGAGCCGGCGTATTTCCAGGCACACCTGCTGGCCAGTGCGATGCGGCGCATGAACACCGACAGCGTGCCGGAACTGTTGCGTGCGCTGCCCGGCTCGGAATTCGCTGCCCCCCAAGGCAAGGTCCGAATCGACGAACACAACCATCACACTTATCTGCGTCCACGCATCGGCCGGGCCACCGCCAGCGGCCAGTTCGAAATCATCGAAGAGGGCCGCCACTGGGTGCGCCCCGATCCCTATCTAGTGTCGCACACCCTGCAGGACTGGTCGGCGCGGGTGCAGGTCCATTCGCGCTAGTCGATGCGATGAAAAGTGGCGGAACTTCACGGCTGTTGCGCGAGCTGCGATCGCTTCGCGTCGTGGTCTTCCATCCGGACGACCAGGACGGGCAGGAACTGATCGGGCAACTCGGCCGCATCGGCTGCCAGGTCAAGGCCTTCTGGCCGCTGCTCGAAAAGCTGCAGGAGGAAGCGGACCTGGTTTTCTTCGCCATGCGCCCGGAAATCCTGTCGATGGACCTGCCGTGGCTACGGCGCGAAAGCTCCCCGCCGGTGATCCCTGTCGTGACTTACGAGAATCCGGTCATCGTCGAAGCAGTGCTGCAATTGAACGCCTTCAGCGTGATTGCCTCGCCGGTGAAATCGTCAGGCCTGCTGACCGCCATTGCGGTCGCAGTCAGCCAGGCGGAGAAATCGCGAGCCCGCGAGAAATACGTTCTGCGCCTGGAACAACGACTGACCGCACAGCGTAAGATCGCCAAGACGAAGGCAATCCTGATGACATCGCGCCAGATGTCCGAGGAGGAAGCTTACGACCTGATCCGCGCCCGTGCGATGACCAAACGCGTGACGACAGAGGAAATCGCCGACGCCGTGATCAAGGCGAACGAGATACTGGGCTTTGATGTTAAGGGGTAATGGGCGCAAATCGGTGATTGGTGAATGTGCGAAGCTCACGAATAGCGCCTGCGCCGCATTCATCAACTCAAACACTGCCTTTGATTCCGCCCTCTGCGCCTTGCGAGGCGGAGGCTCGCAGTGGCGCCCCTGAGATGAATTTCAGGACTTCTTCGCGCCGCGCCATCGTGTCCTTGTAACCCAGCGCAATCAGTGCGCGGCAATAGGCCGGTTCGAACAGCAGGTAGCTCGTCAAGGTCGCACCACCGGTGCGTGCCGCGCCAAGTCCACGCAACAGGAAACGGATAGAGCGCGGCAACTCGCGCCAATAGCGCGCTGCGATGCGATCGATTTCCTCGCTCGGAGAGATCACCAGAACGTCGATCTCGCGCAACTCCATATTGTGTTTGTCGCGCAGTTCGCGGGGGATCAGGCTGATGGTTTTGTTGATGCGCTGGAGACGTTCGATGTCGATCTCCAGGCTGTCGAGAAAAATGCTGTTCAGCGCGTGCCCTGCTATCTGCGCAAGCGAAGGATAGCTGCTCATTCTTACGCGCTGCGGCGACGAATTTTGCATCTGGCGACCCACGCCGATGACCATCACGCGATCCGCGCCCAGATGCAGCGCGGGACTGATCGGCGCGATCTGGCGCATGCTGCCGTCGCCAAAGAATTCGCGCCGCAGCGGCACCGCTGGGAAAATAAACGGCAGCGCGCTGGATGCCAGCAGATGTTCGTAGTCGATGATTTCCGGAATGCCAATGCGTCGCGCCCGTTGCCATCCGGGCAATCCGGGTACACCTTGAAAGAAACTGACCGATTGTCCGGACGAGTAACCCGATACCGTGATCGACAACGCGTAAAGCGCCCCGGCATCGATGCTGCGGCGAATGCCGCCAAGGTCCATGCGCTCCCGCAATAGTTGCGAAAGCGGCGAATTGTCCAGCAGGGAACTGGGATTGTTCTCGCCCAGACCGCCCAACAGCATGGCCATAATCCAGCGCGCGCCGGTTCCGAATACGCCAAGCACGTCGGAGCGATACACCTGGTCAACGTGAAAATATTTCCAGATCAGCAGCAGCTGGCGAACGGCCCGGTGAAAATCGGTGGCATTGGATGCGAGCGCCGCCGCATTAACGGCGCCCGCCGACGTGCCGCAGATGATCGTGAACGGATTGGGCGCCCCGCGCGGCAGCATGTGGGAGACGGCGCGCAGGAAACCGACCTGGTAAGCGGCGCGTGCGCCGCCCCCTGTGAGGATCAGGCCTGTCTTGGCCGCTGCCGAGGATGAATAGTCCAACTGGAGTCCCGCCCGGGGCAACCGGGCTGATTGCCGTTGCTATTGTTCTTTCTGTTCTGCGCGCGCCGATTCGATCGAGGGCTGCACCAGTTCGAGTGCATCGCGTAGCGTGTCTTCGGTAAGATCGTTCAGCGCATGGGCGAGGATATCGGCGACCGCGTAGGTGTCTTCGGGCAACGACTCGCTGTCGAGATTCGCGACAAATACCGCGGCGGCGCCCGTGGCGCGGAGCAGCGCCTGTCGTTCGCTCATCAGCATTTCAATTTCCGCGCGCAGCATTACAATTTCCTGCGCGTGCTGTTCGTTACTCATACCCCTCCCTGCTGTTCATGGTTAAAGCCATGATGCCACAAGGCTTTTCATAGGGCCAGCAAAGCTTGCACAGCAGTGGTGATCACAGCTGTCAAACGGGCTTTGAATCATCAGTGCAGCCGGATGACATTGGACGACGGCGCAGCTATGACGGGCAGGTTCAATGCCAGCATTTGCCGGCCAATGACCGTAATGGAGCCGCCGATGCGGTTGTTGCCGGTATCGCTGAATTCGAATTCATAGGTGCGCTGGAATCCGCGGCGCCCCTCGTCGTCGCGTCCGAGCCGGATTTTTTTCATGGCCACGGTCCAGTCGAGCAGTTGCACCCCTTCGGCATCGCAGGCCCGGCGGGCACCATCGAGCGCGAAGTCCCGCGCGCGCAGACTGTCCAGCCAGAACCAGCCGGCGGCGAGGAAGAGGAGGAGGACGGTGAGTTCAATCATGAGAAACCGTGACTATCGTGACGACGTGACTGCGTGACGACGTGAGGTCAATTTTTGAATAAAGAAATTGGACTTGCATGCCTTTCCTTCAATTTGCACGACAGCTATTTCCGGTACGCGATACGTAGTCACGATAGTCACGACCGTCACGTCGTCACGTTTCCTTGATTCCCACCTTAACCATCTTCGGCCCAAGGACGCGGACAACCTCACTCGGTGCGACACCGACCAGATACCCGCGCTTGCCGCCGTTGATGTAGATCTTCGGCAATCCGAGGATGGTTTCTTCCATGCAAACCGGCATTTTTTTGCGCGTGCCGAACGGCGAAGTGCTGCCGACCATGTAACCGGAATGTCGGTTCGCGTTGTCGGGATTGCAAGGGGCAATGGTCTTGACGCCGATAATTCTGGCCAGTTCCCTGGTGGAAACCTTCAGGTCGCCATGCATCAGGACGACGAGAGGATTGCGGTCCTCGTCTTCCATGACCAAGGTCTTGACCACGGCATGTTCCGGGACACCGAGTTCGCGGGCGGAAACCGCCGTTCCGCCCTTTTCCTCGTACTCGTAGAGGTGATCGGTGAAATCGACCTTGTGGGCGCGCAGTTCTCGTATCGCCGCGGTCACCGGCGCCTTTTCCTCGCTCATCGCGCAGAGTCCGCAGTCAGGATCTGGTAGAGGCTGTGCAGCATGCCCGCCGTGGCGCCCCAGATGTTGCGCCCACCATACGGCATCGAATAGTAGTAGCGGACGCGGCCGTTCTTCACGTCGCTGTGGCGTTTGTGGTTGGCCGGGTCGAGAAAAAACTCGAGCGGGACCTCGAACACATCGGCCACTTCGAAAGGATCGGGCTTCAATTCAAACGGCGGTTCCACCCATCCCACGATCGGCGTCACGCGAAATCCGCTAGGAATGTCGTAATCCGGCAGCCGGCCGATGATTTCCACGCGCGAAGGACTCAGGCCGGTTTCTTCCTCCGCCTCCCTCAACGCGGTCGCGATGCGATCCGCATCGCCTTCGTCCACGCGCCCGCCGGGAAAACTGATTTGGCCGGCGTGGTCGTGCAAGTGCGCCGTGCGCTGGGTCAACATCAGCGTCAGCCCGCCAGGCTGATTGACTATGGCAACCAAAA
>JAYVMZ010000266.1:0-2566 GCA_043758735.1 Betaproteobacteria bacterium | reverse complement strand
AAACTTATGTAAAGCAATGGGTTACGTGAGCATCCAAGAGCGGCGGCCGGACGCCACCAGCCAAAATCCGGTTTTTGCGCGTGACTGCGGTCAGGCCTTCCGGCCAAGCAGCACGAGCATTCCTTCAAGCGCAGCAATGACCGTTTTCCGGCGCACGGCTTCGCGGTCGCCCTGGAAATGCATGGCCCGCGCTTCAACGCTGCCGTCCTTCTCTGCCCACGCCAGCAAGACCGTGCCGACCGGCTTCGTCCGCGACCCGCCGTCCGGCCCCGCAATACCGCTGACCGCCACCGCAACCTGTGCGCGGCTCCTGGCGAGTGCACCAGCGGCCATTTCCCTGACCGTCTGCTCCGACACCGCACCGAACGCGTCCAAAGTTTTCGCGCTGACGCCAAGCATCTCCTGCTTGGCGTCGTTCGTATAAGTGACGAAGCCGCGGTCAAACCACTTCGAGCTGCCCGGCACCATGGTGACAGCCTGGCCGATCCAGCCTCCGGTGCAGGATTCCGCCGCGGCCATCATCAGGTTGCGCGCCTTGAGTGCAGCGCCGACCTTTTCCGACAATCCATACAGTTCCGTATCCATCGCCTTCATCCGAACAGAATTTTCCAGGCGGCCAGGCAAAGCAGCGTATAGAACGCCGCGAGCAGGTCGTCGAACATCACACCCAGTCCATTGCGGATGGTGCGATCGAAGTGCCGGATCGGCATCGGCTTGACGATGTCGAACAGGCGGAACAGCAAAAACGCGAACGCCTGCCAGATCGGCGAGGCCGGCGTGAAATACAGCACGATCAGGAAGGCGACGGTCTCGTCCCAGACCATGCCGCCGTGATCATGCACGCCGAGTCGCCTGCCGGTAACCTGGCAGGCCCAGACGCCGAGCAGGAACAGCACCGGCAGCAGCATGGCGAATGCCTGTTCGCCCATCCTCGGAAGCAACAAGGCGTGGATCGGAAACGCCAGCAACGTGCCGAATGTCCCCGGCGCAACTGGGATCAGCCCGATGCCGAATCCAAACGCGAGGCAATGGGCCGGGTGCGAAAACACGAACCGCGCCGAGGGTCGTCCGGCAGCGTCAGCGGAAGTGGTCAAAACCTTTCTCCTTCAGTGCCAGTGTTCGACCTCGCGCGTCGCGGACTTCCACGCCCGCGCCCTGGACGATGGTTCCGACGAGGCTCAGCGCAATGCCCAGTTTTCCGGACAGCGCATCGATATCCGTGCGCCGATCCCGGGGCGCGGTGAAGCACAGTTCGTAGTCGTCCCCGCCGGCAAGCAGAGCGCGCACCACCGGCTCGTAGCCGCGCAGCGGCATGAGTTCCGGCGAACACGGCAGGGATTCGAACGCCACGCGGGCACCCACGCCGGAACGTTCGCAAATATGGCCAAGGTCCGCAACCAGCCCGTCGGAAACATCAATGGCGGCATGCGCCAGCCCGATCAGCCCGCGTCCCAGTTCGACTCGCGGCACAGGCCGATCCAGGCGCGCCACGCAATGCGCGAGCGCGGAGCCGCGCAGCAGGAGTTCGCCCTTGCGATGGGCCACCGCGGCAGCGGCATCACCGAGATGTCCGGACACCCAGACATCGTCGCCCGCCTTTGCCCCGTCGCGCCGCAGCGCCTTCCCGGCCTCGATCTCGCCCATGATCTGCACGCACAGGTTGCGCGGGCCGCGGGTCGTGTCGCCGCCGATCAGATCCACGTCGTGCCGGTCCGCGAGCATGAAGAATCCGCGCGCGAAGCGCTCGAGCCACTCGGGTTCCGCCGCCGGCAGCGCCAGCGATAGCATCGCCCATTTCGGGATCGCACCCATTGCCGCCAGGTCGGAGAGATTCACGGCCAGCACTTTGTGGCCCAGCGCGTCCGCGTCCACGTCGGCAAAGAAGTGCACGCCCTCGACCATCATGTCGGTGGAAGCGACAAGTTCGTGTCCCGGACTCACGGCAAGCAGTGCGGCGTCGTCTCCCACCCCGAGCACGGTATGGCGCGCCGGCCGCGTGAAAAACTTCGCGATCAGATCGAACTCCGAAAGGGCTGCAGTATCGTTCCGGGCTCTCATACGCCAAGTGTAGAACTGAATGGCGAAACCCGCATCGTCAGGGCCTCTGGTGTCTTCATCGTCCAACGCCGGCAAGGCGAGAAAGCTCAACTAAACGCATTTAACACGAAGGAGCACCAAGGGTCACGAAGGAAATTCGCCATGAAATCGATCGACAAAACAAATGTTCATCGAGCGCTGCCGCAGCGTTTCTTGCCGTGTCGCCGTCTTGGTAAATATCGCGCTTCGGTTCTCCTTTGTGTTCCTTTCTTGCTTTTCCTAAAAGGGTACTTCACGCTATCGCGAGGGTATTCGTGCTCCTTCGTGTTAAATGCGTTTGCCCTTGATCAGTTTTTTCCGAGTTTCTGCAGGAACGCCTGGTACTCGTCTTCCTTCGCCATTTTTTCCTCCCTCGTTTATTAATTCAAATGGCTCATCGTGGAAAAGTGTGGGTAATTGTTGAGGCAAATTGGTTCCGTCACAGACGGGAGATTTGGTCATTGACGGGGTGCGAAAAGCTGGCATGATT
>JAYVMZ010000265.1:0-13790 GCA_043758735.1 Betaproteobacteria bacterium | reverse complement strand
AGTTTAATCTCTCGGGGTCTAATTCCCCGCGGCTTGCCGCGAACGTTAGACAGAAGTTCTGACTTCATACCCCGCCCCTTGGGGCGGGGTTGTTGATTTCCTTTCTGAAGAAAGGGAGAAAGGTCTTGGCATTGCTTGCACGAGCAAGCATAATGTTCACATTGAAGGAGTGAGCATGAACCGATTGAGCTTGCAGGACCGCGCCAGAATCCTCGGATGCCTAGTCGAAGGTAACAGCCTACGCGCGACAACCCGCATGTGCGGTGTCAGCATCAATACGGTCACGAAACTGCTTGTCGATCTCGGGACGGCCTGTGCTATCTACCAGAACGAAACCCTGCGCAATCTGCCTTGCAAGCGCGTCCAGGTAGATGAGATTTGGTCATTCTGCTACTCGAAACAAAAGAACACGCCGCCCAACATTCGCGGTCTTGGTCGCGGTGACGTTTACACTTGGGTTGCGATTGATGCCGATACCAAACTGGTGCCGTCTTGGCTCGTAGGAACTCGGGACGCCGAATATGCGCGCACATTCATCGGCGATTTAGCATCCCGCGTTAAAGGTCGCACGCAATTGACGAGTGACGGCCACAAGGCATATCTCTCCGCCGTTGAAGATGCCTTCGGCTCAGAGATTGATTACGCAATGCTCGTGAAAATGTACGGCGCAGTAGACGGAAACCAGCAGGAGCGCCGCTACAGCGCGGGAGAGTGCTGCGGAGCGGTCAAGGGAGCAGTTTGCGGCGATCCAGACTTCAAACACATTTCCACGAGCTTCGTAGAGCGTCAGAACTTGCTCATGCGAATGAGCATGAAGCGCTTTGCACGCCTCCGCAACGGATTCTCAAAGAAGGTCGAGAATCATGCCCATGCAGTGGCGATGCATTACATGTACTACAACTTCGGGCGCATCCATAAGACCCTTCGAGTTACCCCGGCAATGCAAGCCGGGGTGTCTGAACATGTTTGGACGCTGGAGGAGATAGCGAGGCTGGCGAATTAGCCGAAATAGCTTGAATAACACCTATGCTGTATATACACTAAATCGGAATATAGGCCGTATGGTATATATATGACCATCGTCATTTCCCCTACTATCTGTGTCAAGTTACTCACCAAGCATCAGGTCACTCCAGAGGAGATTGATCAATGCTTCGCCAATAGAAACGGTAAGTATATTGAAGACGTTAGGGAAGAGCATGCCACCAATCCCCCGACTCTTTGGTTTATTGCCGAAACCCATTGGGGTAGAAAGCTTAAAGTTGTATTTGTAAACGAAAACGGCAATAACTACATTAGGACCGCTTTTGAGCCAAGCGATGCCACCATACAGAACTACTTGAAACGCGGTGGCGGAACGATTTAGTCTTTCAAGTATCCCAAACATAGGTCGTAAGTGTATTTACAAGCTAGTACGTCAACTCAGTAACACCAACAGCATCACACAAGGAGAGGAACATGAGTAAGGCATCCATTCCAGCATCGGACGAGGCATGGGATGACGAAACCCTGGGCGCAACCGCAGAATTTATGAAGGTTGCGAATGAAGCGACGGAATCCGCGTCAGACGACGCTGCCGCGACCCAACTGATTTCGATCCGGATGCAGAAGTCCATGATTGATTCATTCAAGGCGCTCGCCACTCTCAACAAGGGAATTGGGTATCAGACTTTGATGAAGCAGATTCTTCAACGCTTCCTTGATTTCGAAATGAAGCGCGTATGGGATGAGCATTTAGCTCAACTAGCTGCGCAACACGCTGGCGAAGTGGAAGCACCGCGCCACCCAAAACGCAAGGCCGCCTGAGAGCTGCATTAGCTCTTTCAAAAAAACCCGCTCCGGCGGGTTTTTGTTTTGATGGACCACGTTACCAATCGGTATCCAACATTTACCGTTACAAACCAAACTGAGACACTACCGCCCGGTGGGGTTACTTGACGATGGCCTGATATACCAGATTGCGCATGAGAACGCGGTAGTACTGGCGGCGCACCGGCTCCTGCGTCATCAGAACCGGGACCAGTTCCTCCTCCGGATCGACCCAGAAATAAGTGCCGGCATAACCGGACCAGAAGAAATCGCCGGGCGAGCCCGGCCACTCCGATTGGCCGCGATCGGTGCGCGTGGCGAAGCCCAATCCGAAACCGTAGCCGGGGCCGGGCAGGTAAGTCGATCCCTTGTCGATCTGTGGATTGAGGTGATTGGATGTCATGTATTCGACGATGCGCGGGCCAAGGATGCGCGCGCCTTCGAGTTCGCCGCCGTTGGCCAGCATTTGCGCGAAGCGCAGGTAGTCGCCTGCTGTGGAGACCAGACCGTGGCCGCCTGCGAAGAAAGTCTGCGCCTTGCTGAAGTCGATTAGCTCCGGCGTCTTGCCGGTATAGACGTCGGGCATCGGCTGCGCGAGGCGGTTCAGTTTCCCGGGCGGCACCTGGAACGCGGTGTCCACCATCTTCAGTGGTTCAAAGATGCGCTCGGCAAGAAAAACATCCAGCGTTTGTCCAGACGCGACTTCGACGACGCGGCCCAGCACGTCGGTGGAATGGCTGTATTCCCACGTCGTGCCCGGCTCGGATTGCAACGGCAGTTTGGCGAGCGCTTTGACGAAATCCGCCAGCACCCATTTCTGCGAGAAAATCTGCGCATCGAGATACATTTTCTTGATGGCGTTCGGCGCGCCCAGAACGCCATAGGTCAGGCCGGAAGTGTGGCGCAGCAGATCCTGCACGGTAATCTGCCGCTTCGCATCGGCCAGCGTCAGCACCACTTTGCCGTCGGCGTCCCTGGATTCCGTGCCGACTTTCATGTTCTTGAACTCGGGAATGTATTTCGACACCGGTTCCTGCAGGCCGAGCTTTCCTTCCTCGACCAGGATCATGGCGGCGACGCTGACGACCGGCTTGGTCATGGAATAGAGCCGGAAGATCGAATCGTTGGTCATGGGGATTTTCTTTTCCCGGTCCTGCCAGCCGAAACTTTTCGCGTACACCAACTGACCGTCGCGTGCGATGAACACCACCGCACCGGGCAGTTCGCCGGAATCCACCGCCTTCTGCATCGCTGCATCGACCCGCCCGAGCCGCTCCGGCGAAAAGCCCACTTCGTCCGGGCTTGCCTGCGGCAAAGGCCCGGACTGCGCCAAACCGGCGGCGCCGGCCAGCATGAGAAAGCAAAGGCGACGGATCAAGGGTTGCATGGACATCCTCCGGGTTCCTGGGCGCCCGCTGGGGAGCGGAACATGGTCGGTTTGTGTCGTCTATGTTAGCGGGTTCAGGCGGCTTTCGTGTGAGTCGAAATGCTAACCCCCCGTGATGTACGCTTTAGCGCAGGTTGATCCTGCGCCAGGCCCCGGAGCGCCAGCGCAGGTAGATCAGGCTGCCCAGCAGGCAGCAATAGACCAGCGCGACGGCCCAGCCGCCGATGGCGCCGTAGCCGAACTGCGGCAGGAAATCGACCCAGCCCTGACCCGGCGCGAACGTGAACATGTGCGTGAAGGGAACGAACACGAACCAGGACAGGATGATGATCGCCAGTGTGGGAACGCGCATGTCGCCGGCGCCGCGCAGGCAAAAGCCGGCGCCGAGGTTCAGGCCGTCGAAAATCTGGTAGCCCGCGGCGAACCACAGCAATGTACGTCCCAGCGCGATGACCGCGTCCGCATGCGGATCCGAAGCATTCACGAACAGCGGAATCAGCCAGGGTCCGATGACCGCGAGGAACACGGTGACAAATCCCATGTAACCGACGGCGAGCTTGATGGTCGCGTTGCCGACCTTCGTGGCCCAATCCTTGTCACCGGCACCGATGGATTGGCCGACCAGCGTGGTGCCGGCGAGTGCGAAACCCATCGTCGGCAGGTAAGCAATCGACGTGAGCATCATCACGATCTGCGTCGAAGCCCCGCCGAGTGCGCTTGCTGAAACCTGCATGGCCTGGAACGCCGCCAGCCCGGCTACGTCGATCGCCGGAAACAGGCCGATGGGAAAGCCGACGCGAAACAACCGCCCCACATCGGTGCGGCTCTCGCGCCAGGTTTTGCGGGAATCGAATTCCGCATCGAGGCCGTGCCGGGTGATCAGGATGATGGACACCAGCAGGCCCACGCCCATGGCAGTCGTGGTCGCCCAGCCCGTACCGGCCACGCCCCAATCGAAACCGAAAATGAAAATCTGGTTCAGCACCGCATTCAGCACCGCGACGAAAGTCATCAGCGCGAGCGTGATGCGGGTGCGGCCGATGCCGTTGAAAAATCCCGTGGTGCCCCAGATGCCTATCGCAAACGCGCCGCCGAGCACGCGCGGAAACCAGAATTCGTTGGCGAGTTGCGCAACGTGCGGGTCGAGCCTGAGCCAGCCGATGACGGTCGGGCCCATGAACGCAAGGACGACGAATGCCGGTGCGACCAGCAGCATGCCGCGCACACCGGCCCAGGCCGCGCGCGAAGTGGCGCGGTTGTTACCCGCGCCGAACGCCTGCGCCGCCAGCGTCTGCACCGCCAGGCCGGGCCCACCGAAGAAAAGAATGCCGACGATCATGAACCAGTATGTCGCGCCGACCGCGGCGGTGGCATCGGTGGACAGCCGGCCGATAAACCAGGTATCGGTGAGATTGAGCAACGCCTGGATGCTGCTGTTGACGAACAACGGCAGCGCCAGCGCAATGACCGCACGCAGATCGACGCGGCGAATGCCCTGTGGGTCGTGCTTGACCGCAGGCAGTCGCGTGGAGGAGGGCTGCGTCAGATCGGTCATGAAGGCTTACGAAAAAAGCGCCCGGGCTGTTCCCGGGCGCGCGAACTAATGAAGTGAAGCTCTTATCCGATCACCGTTCACTCATCACTGTTCACCGAATCTCAATGCAGATGCTTCCGTCCCGCCGGCATGGGCATCGGTTCGGACGGACTGGTAGACGTCTGGGTGGTGGTCGTGCCGGATTTGACGTTGCGTTCGAACAGTTGGTTCACCAGTGCGACGACCTGGGCGATTTCGGGATCGCTGAACTGGCGCGACAGCAGGCTGCGCACGTCCTCGATCATGAGGCCGCGCTGCGCCTCGAAAATCGCGTCCTGCGTCGGGCCGACGAACACCAGGCTGAATTCGTCCTTGCCGTCTTCCAGGTAATAGCTGACTTCGAAGGCGGCGGCTTCTTCGGAATAGGGGCTGAGCGCGGCGAGCGCGCCGGCGACGGTCTGGTGGAAGCTGCGGCCGACGTCGCCGGTCCAGCAGACTTCGAGGACGCGGCGGCGGCGGTCGAACACCAGGCCGGGCTCGTCAGGATGCACGCTCTTCGCGTCCGCCATGTTGTCCTCGTCGATGTACTCGAGCCAGGGGCGCAAGGCCTCCTCGATCTGGGCGGTCGTCGTGCCGGGACGGAGCAGTACCGTGCCGTGAATATGGGCTTCCATGCGCATGGAAAATCTCCTGGAGCGGGGGATGCGACGATTGCTTGTCGCGCTAAACGGCAATTATAGCCGCTGGGGGAGATTTCTCGCGACCTTTGCGCCCGCTGGAACGCGGCATGCTGCTTGGGGCCGGCTTGGGCTAGAATCCCTCACCTCGCCCTTCCGCCGAATCCGCACTTCTTGATTGCCGCCCCGCTGGCCCGTTTCCGCGCGTTTCGTCCGAGTACCCGCGCGATCCTGTACATGATGGTCATGGTGGTGTGCTTCTCCATTCTGGAGACCACCGCCAAATACCTGAGCCGTTCCTATCCCGTGCCGATGCTGGTTTGGTGCCGCTATACGGTGCACACGCTGCTGATGGTGATCCTGCTCGCGCCGCGCATGGGCATGAAACTGATCCGCACCGCGCAGCCCGGCGGCCAGTTCATCCGGGCCATATTGCTGATGGGGTCGACGCTGTTCAATTTCAGCGCCCTGCGTTTCCTGCCGATGGCCGAGGTCAAGGCCATTAGTTTCGTTTCCCCGCTGCTGGTAACCTTGCTCGCGGTCTGGCTGCTGCGCGAGCAGGTCAGCAGGCCGAGATGGCTGGCCGTGGGGGCAGGATTCTGCGGCGTACTCTTTATTGTCCGGCCGGGAAGCGCGATGCTGCAGTGGCCGGCGCTGTTCGCCATGGGCTCGGCGTCCTGCTACAGCGTTTATCAGATCATGACGCGCAAGTTCAGCGAGTCCGAGAATCCGATCACCACGCTGTTCTACACCGCGGCGGTCGGTTGCGTGCTGATGACCCTGATCGTGCCGTTTTTCTGGCGTACTCCGGAGCTGCGCCACATTCCACTGTTAATGTTGCTCGGCATAGCGGGAGGTTTCGGCCACTACATGCTGATCAAGGCCATGGAACTCGAGAATGCTTCGTTCCTGTCGCCGCTCGGCTATATGCAGTTATTGTGGGTCGTGCTGTTCGGTTTTCTGGTGTTCGGCGATTTTCCGGACGCGCATGCCTTCATCGGCATGGCCATCATCGTCGGCAGCGGCCTGTACGTCGCGCTCGGTCACCGCCCCAAGCCGCTGGAAGAACCGGATACGGCGATCGAGTGATCGCCGTATCGGTGATTGGTAAATGGTAATTGGTGATTGGAACCAGGCCCAAGCCCTGAAGCTCCTTATCCAATCACCAATCACCAAT
Organism: Betaproteobacteria bacterium; assembly: GCA_043758735.1. Taxonomy (GTDB): domain Bacteria; phylum Pseudomonadota; class Gammaproteobacteria; order Burkholderiales; family JACQAP01; genus JACQAP01. The sequence continues at coordinate 7,206 of JAYVMZ010000265.1, read as the reverse complement.
CACCAATCACCAATCACCAATCACCAGCGCATCCGCGCTAGCGGATATCGCTAGGGCTAAACACCGGCGAGCTCGCCGTGCCCGGGCTCTCTCCCTGATTGTCCGCGTCGAAGATGCCCACGAGTTCCTTGTGGGCTTCATTCGCGCCCTGGATGAGCTGGGTCTCGTCGTGGTAGACCGCGTGCTGGCTTTCGAGTTGGCGTTCATCGTGCCGTCGGAAGGTTTCCATCGCGTCGCGTGCTTCCCAATCGGACAGGCCCAATCCATGCATCACGTTTTGGGCCAGTTCCAGCGAGGAAACGAAAGTCTCGCGCATGAGGTAATCCACGCCGATGTCCATCAACCGGTAGGCGTGAAAACGATTGCGTGCGCGGGCATAGATTTTCAGCTTGGGGAAATGACGGCGCGCGTTCTCCGCGGTTCGCAGCGAAGCTTCCACGTCGTCGATCGCCAACACCAGGATTTCCGCCTTGTCCGCGCCGGCCGAGCGCAACAAGTCGAGGCGTGAAGCGTCGCCGTAATAGGGGCGGCTGCCGAAACGGCGCACGGTTTCGACCTGCTCGGCGCTCTTGTCGAGCGCGGTGAACGAAATCCGCTTGGCGCGCAGCAGGCGGCCGACGATCTGGCCGACCCGCCCGAAGCCGGCGATGATGACCCGGTTGTCGCTGTCCTCGATGGCGTCGAATTTTTCTTCTTCCGGTTTGCTCAGCCATCTGGCGAGCAGCAGGTCGTTGAAGGCGAAGGCGAGCGGCGTCAACGCCATCGACAACGTGACGACGATCACCAGCGAATCAGTCAGCGTGCGCCCCATGATGCCGTTGTCGGCGGCTAGTCCGAACAGCACGAACGCGAATTCGCCACCCTGGCACAAGGCGACGGCCAACCCGCGCGAAGATTCCCAATTGTGTCCCGAGAACCGGCCGAGGCCCAGCAGGATCGCCGCCTTGACGCCCATCAGCGCGATCGTCGCGCCGATGATCGCGAACGGATGCGCGATGATCAGGCCCAGATTGGCGGACATGCCCACCGAGATGAAAAACAAGCCGAGCAGCAGGCCTTTGAACGGTTCGATGTCGGCCTCGAGTTCATGGCGATATTCGGAATCCGCCAGCAGCACGCCGGCGAGGAACGCGCCGAGCGACATCGACAGGCCGACTGAACTCATCAGCAGGGAGGTGCCGATGACAACCAGCAGGGATGCAGCGGTGAAAATTTCCTGGATGCCGCTGGCCGCGATGGCCTTAAGCACGGGCCGCAACAGGTAACGACCGCCGACAATGACGGCAACAATAACAGCGATCGCCTTCAGCGCACCGAACCAGACGCTGCTCCCAGCCGCGTGCGCGTCGCCCGCCCCCAGCAACGGGATAAGTGCCAGCAGCGGAATGACGGCCAGATCCTGGAACAGCAGGATGGCGAAGGCGGAACGTCCGTGACGCGCGGTGAGCTGGCCTTTTTCGGCGAGGATTTGCAGCACGAACGCGGTCGATGACATCGCCAGCCCCAGGCCGATGATCAGCGCGCTGTTGAAGTCCAGGCCGAGTCCGAGCGCAATGACGCCGACCAATGCGCCCGTGACCAGCACCTGGGCGGAACCGAATCCGAAAACAGAGCGACGCAGCACCCACAGGCGCGACGGCTGCAGTTCCAGGCCGATGACGAAAAGCAGCAGCACGACGCCGATTTCCGCGAAATGCAGGATGTTGTCGACGGCGGTAACGAACTTGAATCCGCAGGGACCGATGATGACGCCGGCCGCGAGATAGCCGAGCACCGCGCCGAGCTTGAAGCGCCGGAACAGCGGCACGGTAACGACCTCCGCGGCCAGGAAGATGGCGGTTTCGCTGAGGATGTTCATTTCAGGTGACCCGAAGGAAGGACGCCCAGATTCTATGGCCCGGACGGCAAAAGAAAAAGGCCGCGGTGCGAACGCCGCGGCCTGTGTCGCAATTAGCTGCGTTACTTTGCAGCGATAACGCGGATCTCGACCTTGTAGGCCGGTGCGGCGAGCTTCGATTCGACGCAGGCGCGCGGCGGCGTGTTGCCTTTCGGCACCCATTGATCCCATACCGAATTCATCCCGGCAAAATCCTTGATGTCCGCAAGCCAGATGGTGGTCGAGACGATTTTCGTCTTGTCCGTGCCGGCTTCCTTCAGGTACTGGTCGATCTTGTCGAGTATCTGGCCGGTCTGCCCGGCGACATCCACATTGGTGTCGTCGGCGACGATCCCCGCGGTATAGACGGTATCTCCGTGAATCGCGACCTGCGAAAGCCGCGGTCCGATGTGCAGGCGTTTGATAGTCATGGTCGTTTCCTTATCGTGTATTCGATCAAAACAGTTTAGTCGGATTGCAGCCAGCGAAGGAAGGGGTGAGGCGGGAGGCGGTAAGGGGGAGGCGAGAGGCGAGGCTAAATCATGACTCGCTTCACGCTTCACGCCTCACCCAGCCGGCCGCCGCGCATCGTGACCAATTCTTCGGCGACCGTCGGATGGATGGCGACGGTGTCGTCGAAGTCACGCTTGGTTGCGCCCATGTGCACGGCGACGGCGAAGCCCTGCATGAGTTCGTCGGCGCCGGGGCCGATGATATGGCAACCCACGATTTTTTCCGTCTCGCCGGTCACCACCAGCTTCATCGAGCATTTCACCTTGCGATGGGTAAAGGCGTGAAACATCGGCGTGAAGCTGGTCTCGTATACCTTGACCTCGCCCGCGCCACAGGTCTTCACGGCTTCATGCTCCGACAGGCCGATGGTGCCGATCGGCGGATGCGTGAACAGGACCGTCGGGATGTCTTCGTAGTCGAGCTTGCGATCTTTCATGCCGCCGAACACGCGGTCGGCCAGGCGCCGCCCTGCGGCGATGGCAACCGGCGTCAGGTCGAGCTTGCCGATGACGTCGCCGATGGCGTAGATGCCGGGAATATTGGTGGATTGAACCGCGTCGGTGGGAATGTTGCCGTCGGCGTCGGTGGCCACGCCGGTGGCGCGCAGATCCAGTCGATCGGTGTTCGTTCGCCGTCCCACTGCCCAGATCAGTCCATCCAGACCCTCCACGGATTCGCCGCTCTCTAAATTTATGCGAAGGCCGGCGGCGGTTTTGTCGACTTTGGCGATTTTTGTCTTCACGATCATGCGCACGCCGTCCGCCTGCATCTGCGCCATCAGTTCATCGCGCAGCATGGCGTCGAAATCGTTCAGGAAGTGGGCGCGGCGCAGCATCATCGTCACTTCGCTGCCGAGGGCGCGCAGCATGCCGGCGAACTCCACGGCGATATATCCGCCCCCGACGATGGCGACTTTCTTCGGCCGCTCCCGCAGTTCGAAGAAGCCATCCGATGTGATGCCGAAACCGGCGCCGGGTAGTTCCGGTACCACCGGCCGGCCGCCAACGGCGATCACAATGTGTTCGGCCGTGAAAGTCTCGGCACCGACCTTCACGGTTTTCGGTCCGATGAAGCGTGCGCTGCCGCGAATGATCTCCACGCCGTTTTTCAGAAGGTTGCGCTCGTAGTGTCCGTTCAGGTCGAGGATGTGCTGATCGCGCTCGCGTTTGAGAATGCTCCAGTCGAAAGAATGCGAGGGTATGGAAAATCCATAGTCGCGGGCATCCTCGAGCGCATGAGCGAGACTGGCGCCGTTCCACATGACTTTCTTCGGCACGCAGCCGACGTTCACGCAGGTTCCGCCGAGGCGGCCGGCCTCGATCAGGGCGCACTTGGCGCCGTAGCTCGCTGCGCGATTGGAGACGGCGACACCGCCGCTGCCGCCGCCGATGGTAAGAAGATCGTAATGTTTGGCCATTGTGTGAGAATGCGTGCTGATCGTGGGGAAAACCACGGCGAGTATAACGGACACCTCAACGGCTCATGGCATCGAGAAGAGCACTGGTAACGGGGGAGCCACGGGTGTGGCCGGGCGCCCATAATCCAACCCTGTAACCAATCAGGTAGGCACTGCAAGGTCCCGTAGGTAGAATCCAGGACGCGGTTCCGATAGGCTGGCGGCGCAATGAACAACCCATTCTTCGAAAAACCCATCCTGAATTCACCCTATGGCCGTCCCTCGCGCTATTGGGAGCTTGACGACCAAGGCCAACCGACGCAGCGGATCATTGAGAGCCGCCGTCGCGCGGAGTTCATCACCCCAATTCCGAAACCGAGGAAACGGAAGGCTTCCGCCGAACAGGCGTCCCTGGCGTTCGACGAAGGCAAGGGGCTTTCCACAGCGGAGCAGAGGTACGACCACACAGCCATCATCAATTCTGTTCGCCAGCAGGTGGACCAGTGGCGGCAATTGCCTAACTCGAATGACTGGCGCGTTAGCCCGGAAACGGCTCGCCTGCTTCAGCATTGGCGGCATCACAGTTTCAGCGGCATCCGTCCTTTCTTTTGTCAGATCGAAGCGGTCGAGACGGCCATCTGGCTCTCGGAAGTTGCGCCCCAGGCGGGTAAGGCCGGCGAGGGTTTTCTCGAGCACCTGGCCAATTCCAACAACGACGCCAATCCGGAACTGATGCGTCTGGCGCTGAAGCTGGCCACGGGCGCGGGCAAGACCACGGTCATGGCGATGCTGATCGCCTGGCAAACCATCAACGCAGTTCGGCGACCGCAGAGCAAACGCTTTACGCGCGGCTTCCTTGTGGTTGCGCCGGGCCTCACGATCAAGGATCGCCTGAGGGTTCTGCAACCCAACGATCCGGACAGCTACTACGCCAGCCGCGAACTGGTTCCGGGCGACATGCTGGACGACGTCAACCGCGCCAAGATGGTCATCACCAACTTCCACGCCTTCAAGCTGCGCGAACGCATCGAGCTTTCAAAGGGCGGGCGCTCGCTGCTGCAGGGGCGGGGCGAAGAGTTGAACACGCTGGAAACGGAAGGCCAGATGTTGCAGCGAGTAATGCCCGACCTGATGGGCATGAAGAACATCCTGGTGCTGAACGATGAAGCCCATCATTGCTATCGCGAGAAGCCTGGAGCGGAGGACGGCGAGGAGGATTTGAAAGGAGACGACAAGAAAGAGGCTGAGAAAAACAACGAGGCCGCCCGCCTCTGGATTTCCGGCCTTGAGGTAGTGAACCGCAAACTTGGCGTCGCGCGCGTAATCGACCTATCTGCCACCCCCTTTTTCCTCAGTGGTTCGGGCTATGCCGAGGGCACTCTCTTTCCGTGGACCATGAGCGACTTCTCGCTGATGGACGCCATCGAGTGCGGCATCGTGAAACTGCCGCGGGTTCCGGTCGCGGAGAACATCCCCGGTGACGAGATGCCGATGTTCCGCAACCTGTGGGAGAACATTCGCGCGGACATGCCAAAAAAGGGTCGCGGCAAAGCCGATGTGCTCGATCCTCTCGCGCTGCCCACGCGTCTGCAAACCGCGCTGCAGGCGCTCTATGGCCATTACGAAAAAACCTACAGGCTGTGGGAAGACGCCGGCATCCAGGTGCCACCTTGCTTTATAGTGGTTTGCAATAACACCTCCGCCTCCAAGCTGGTGTATGACTTCATCTCTGGTTTTCATCGCGAGAACGATGACGGCTCGACGATGCTTGAAAACGGGCGCTTGCCGTTGTTCCGAAACTTCGACGAGCACGGCAATCCCCTGGCACGCCCAAACACCCTGCTGATCGACAGCGAGCAACTGGAATCCGGTGAAGGGCTGGACGACAATTTTAGAGACATGGCCGCCGACGAGATTGCACGCTTTCGCGACGAGGTAATGCAGCGCGGCGGCAAGCTGGCCGATGAGCTGCGCATAGGCAAGGAACTCGACGACGTGACCCTGCTCCGCGAGGTAATGAATACCGTCGGCAAGCACGGCCAGTTGGGCGGATCGATCCGCTGCGTGGTCTCCGTGTCCATGCTCACTGAAGGCTGGGATGCCAATACCGTTACCCATGTGCTAGGCGTCCGTGCCTTCGGTACCCAACTCCTCTGTGAGCAGGTGATCGGCCGCGCCCTGCGCCGCCAGTCCTACGACCTCAACGAGGACAATCTCTTCAATGTCGAGTATGCGGACGTGCTGGGCATCCCCTTCGACTTCACGGCCAAGCCGGTGGTCGCGCCACCGCAGCCGCCGCGCGAAACCATCCAGGTCAAAGCGGTGCGGCCCGAACGCGATGCCCTGGAGATCCGCTTCCCACGCGTCGAAGGCTATCGCGTCGAGTTGCCAGAGGAGCGGCTCAGCGCCGTGTTCAACGAGGATTCGGTGCTGCTGCTGACCCCGGACCTGGTCGGCCCGACTATCACCAAGAACGCCGGCATCATCGGCGAGACGGTCGATCTCAGCCTCACGCACCTGAACGACGTGCGGCCTTCGACGCTGCTGTTCCATCTCACCCAGCGCCTGCTCTATACCAAGTGGCGCGACCCAGGTGAGGCGCCCAAGCTGCACCTGTTCGGTCAGTTGAAGCGTATCACCAGGCAATGGCTCGACGGCTACTTGGTGTGCAAGGGCGACACTTATCCGGCGCAACTCATGTATCAGGAACTGGCGGACATCGCCTGCGAACGCATTACCAAGGGCATCACCGCCGCCTTTTCGGATAAGCGCCCGATCAAGGCGGTGCTCGATCCCTACAACCCCAACGGTTCCACCCGGCACGTCAGTTTCAATACGTCGAAGATACTGCGCTGGCAAACCGAGCCCGGCCGCTGCCATGTCAACTGGGTGGTACTGGACAGCGACTGGGAAGGCGAGTTCTGCCGCGTCGCGGAGTCGCATCCGCGCGTGCGCGCCTACGTGAAAAACCACAACCTCGGCCTTGAAGTGCCGTACCGCTATGGCTCGGAGACACGCAAGTATCTGCCCGATTTCAACGTGCGCGTGGAGGATGGCCACGGCGAAGAAGACCTTCTCAACCTGATCGTCGAGATCAAGGGCTACCGGCGTGAGGATGCCAAGGAAAAGAAATCCACCATGGACACCTACTGGGTGCCCGGCGTGAACAATCTCGGCACGCACGGGCGCTGGGCCTTCGCCGAGTTCACCGAGGTCTATCAGATCGAGGCGGATTTCGAGGCCAAGGTGAAAAGCGAGTTCGACAAGATGATCTATTCCGCTGTTGCCGGAGGTGCGAGTCCTCGTGCTGCCTGACGGGCGGCGGATACATCAATTACGACATCAAATGACATATAGTGAGTGCATAGCCACAAGAGGTAAGGACCATGCGCACCACCATCAATCTGGACGACCAACTCGT
>JAYVMZ010000264.1:0-6280 GCA_043758735.1 Betaproteobacteria bacterium | reverse complement strand
AGCATATCAAGCACATCCTCGCCGGTATCGGCCCACCTCAACATCGTCGATTCCTCGCAAATCCTGCGCATGGAATCGGCTAACTGCGGTTTTTAGGTTGAATGACAAAGGCAAACGTGACTGCACCAGTTCCGAAAAGCGAAACCTCCCACTTCGACGCGTTGGTCGTCGGTGCCGGGTTCTCCGGCCTGTATCAACTGCTATGCCTGCGCGACCGGCTTGGCCTCTCGATCAAGGTTCTGGAGGCCGGTGCAGGGGTCGGCGGCACGTGGTACTGGAACCGCTACCCGGGTGCGCGCTGCGATTCGGAAAGCCATTCCTACTGCTATTCGTTTTCCGAGGAACTGTGGCGGGAGTGGGAGTGGTCGGAAAAATACCCCGGCCCGCCCGAGATCATGCGTTACCTGAACCATGTCGCGGACAAATTCGACCTGAAGCGCGACATCCGCTTCAACACTAAAGTCGAATCCGCGCACTACGATGAAAAAGAGAACGTCTGGCGCGTGACCGCCATTACCGGCGATACGTACACGACGCAGTTCCTGATCACTGCCGTCGGTTGCCTGTCGACGGCGAACGTGCCGGACATTCCCGGCCTCGAAACTTTCCAGGGCAAGTGGTATCACACCGGCCACTGGCCGCACGAAGGCGTCGATTTCCGCGGCAAGCGCGTCGGCCAGGTCGGCACGGGGTCGACCGGCATCCAGGCTGCTCCCGTGATTGCCGAGACGGCGAAGCACCTGACCGTATTCCAGCGCACCGCCAACTACAGCGTGCCGGCGCGCAATGGTCCGCTCACCGCGGAGTTCAAGCAGTGGATCAAGGACAACGCCGAAGAAATCCGCACCACGATGCACGCCGCCGTCAACGGCCACCCCTTCCTGCTATCCGAGACTCTGGCGCTGTCCGTCTCGCCGGAAGAACGCGAAGCCGTCTACGAAAAAGCCTGGGAGACCGGCGGCCTGCGCTTCCGTGGCGCTTTCCGCGACCTGGTGACGAGCAACGAAGCGAACGCCACGGCGGTGGCGTTCCTCAAGCGCAAGATTCGGGAGATCGTGAAGGATCCGGCAACGGCGGAGAAACTCGCCAATATCGACCATCCCTATGCGGCCAAGCGCCCGCCGATCGACACGGATTATTTCGAAACTTTCAACCGCGACAATGTCGGCCTGATCGACATCCGTGCCGATCCGATCGAGCGCATCACGCCCGCCGGAATCAGGACGAAAAGCGGCGCCGACTATCTGCTCGACATCATCGTTTTCGCCACCGGCTTCGACGGCATGACGGGGTCGCTTTTGAAAATGGACATCCGCGGTCGCGACGACTTGTCGCTGAAGGAAGCCTGGGCCGCCGGGCCGCGCAACTACATCGGCCTGCAGGTCGCGGGCTTTCCAAACATGTTCATGGTGACCGGCCCGGGCAGCCCGTCGGTCCTGTGCAACATGCCGGTTGCCATCGAGCAGCATGTGGAATGGATCACCGATTGCATCGCGCACCTGCGCAGCGAAGGCCTGACCCGCATCGAGCCGAAGGAAGAAGCGGTGGAGTCCTGGATCGCGCAGGTGAATGCCGCAGCGAACGCCACCGTGCTGCCCCAGGCCAAACATTCCTGGTACCTGGGTGCAAATATCCCCGGCAAGCCGCGGGTGTTCATGCCCTACGCCGGCGGAATGGCACACTACCGTAAAATCTGCGCCGATGTTGCCGCGCGGAATTACGAGGGGTTCGTACTTAGTACCTGAACCGGATGCGCATCAATTTAAGGTTTAACCCGCTGCCTTTTTATCAGGCTAGGTGCCGTACAATCGAAGTTTCCCCCCGTACCGGACTCCCGTTTCATGCTAGCCAATCCCGAATCGCACTTCGCCTGCTGCCCAGCCGCTGAAAACAGGGTCGGTTTCCGTTCGAGCTTGCGGAGGATGATTTGAAGCGCGCCATCTCCCTGATGGCCATGGCTTGTCTCATGGAATCCGCCGCCGCGGGGGCGGATTCATCGGCGGACTCGCCAGACGGTAATCAGCAGGCTGCGTCTGCGTGGAGTGCGCCGGAACCGTGGAGGACCGATCGGTTCTACCTGGCCACGAGCGTCTATACCAGGCACTTCAACTACAACCCCGATCACGACGATCACCAGAACCTGATCCAGGGCGAGTGGAACGTCACCACGCAGTGGCTCGCCGGCCTGTCGCTATTCGATAACTCGTTCGGCCAGCCGACCCAATATTTGTACGGGGGCTATCGGTTCCGGCCGTTCGACAGCGTGCAGCCGCTCTATCTCAAGCTGACGGCCGGCCTGGTCCACGGCTACAAAGGCCAGTACCAAAACAAAATCCCTTTCAACAATGCCGGCGTAGCGCCGGTGATCATTCCGTCAGTGGGCTATTGCGTGAACCGATTCTGCTCCGAAGCCGTCATTTTCGGTGCGGCGGGTATGATGGTCACCTTCGGCGTAACACTTCCGTAGCGCATGACAACCAGCCTGTCGATTTAAGGGGGGTAATAGATCGGCCGCTTAACTCCCCTATCTTTCCTTATTTAACTTTCACCTTTCCCCCGCTTTTTACCCCACCGCCCTGCTCCGCCGCTGCTCTGTCACGCCCAACTTCTCCGCCTCCTTCAACACTTCCCGCCGCTGGTCGTCCGTCAGGCGATTGACCGGCGCAATCGAATGCCCGCAATCGACGCCGAGCCTGGCCGACAACACCGTCTTGCACACATCGGCCGGCGCATTGAACATCCACACCAGGTCGACGTACTTGCGCACTTCGTCCTGCAGCGCCTGCGCGCGCTTCATGTCGCCCTTCTCCCACGCAGCGAAGAGTTCCGAGTAATGCCACGGCGCAAGCGACAGCGGCGCGTCGATCGAGCCTACCGCACCCATCGTGAGCGCCGGCAGCGGCAAGGCGCCGTTGCCCGAAAAGCAGCTCAGGCCCATGTCGGCGAACAAACGGATCTGCATGAAATCCGGCGCCGAGTGCTTGAGGCCTCTCAAGGTCGGGATCTCGCGCTTCAACTTTTCCATCAATGGCGGGGAGAATTCGATCTGCGTGAGCTGGGGCAGGTTGTAGACGAAGAACGGAAGGTCCCCCGCGGCATCGGCCACGGCCTTGTAGTAATCAATGATCGAGCGTTCGCTGGCCCGGAAGAACAACGGCGGCAGGCAACACACTGCCGCGCAGCCTGCCAAACGGGAGGTCTTTGCCGCCTTTACGGCCGTGGCCGTACTCATGGACCCGACCTGCATGATGACCAGGGCGCGGCCTTTGCAGACTTCCGCGGACACCTTTGCGACGACGTCGCGTGCCTCGTCCGTCAGGATCGGTCCTTCCCCCGTGCTTCCCGCCATCCAGAACCCGCCGCAGCCATGCGAGATGTTGTCATCAAGCATTGCGCGCAGTGCTTTTTCGTTGACCCGCCCATCCTCGGTAGTCGGCGTCGGGGGCGCAGGGAATACACCTTTGAATTCGAGGTTCATGTGAGGTCTGGGGTCAGTTGAAAATCGCCGGGCATTCTAGCAGACGAGGGAGAAATTCGTGACGGGGAAAAGGCCGTGACGGGAGGAGCCGTGACGCGTGACGGTCGGAACGACAGCTTGGGAAATAAGGCTGGTAACGCTTTTACCTCGTCACGCCGTCACAACTCTTCCCGTCACGCGTCACCGCTCCTCCCGTCACGCATCACGGCTCCTCCCGATACGGCTTCTCTCAAAATTCCGAACCTCGAACAACGCCTCATGCAGACTCATCTCGCCGGCATCCAGGAGCTTGCCGACCAGGTGCTCGGTCAACATTTTATGCCGGGCCAGCACGACCTTGGTCTCGCCGTAAAGGCGCTCACTCTGCGCTTCCATGATGCTGCGCGTTTCCTCATCGACGTCGTGACTGCCGCCGTTGCGGTTGCGCGCGAGCGCGCCGAAGTTCAGGCGAGTCTTGCGGTACATGCCCATCTCCCCTACTGCGTGATGCAACAGTTCCGTCACGCGGGTGATGTCGTTGTGCGCACCGTTGGTCGTGCCTTCCTCACCGAAGAACAGCTCTTCGTTGGCCATGCCGCCCAGCAGCACGCGCACGTCGTGTTCGATGTCTCCCTTGGTCTTGAGCAGGTTAACCCCCTGCTTGTGGAAGACGAAGCCCAATGCGTTGTTGCGCGGGTTGGCCTTGAGCGAGATCTTGATGGTCTTCATGTCCGCCAGGATCTGCTCCCAATCATCGTTGGCCAGCTGGCGTTCGTGCTCGAGGTCCACCAGGAAGTGGCCCCATTCGTGTATGGCAATGATGCGGCGGTCGCGCTCGCGTTCCTTGGTGGTATTGGCATTGACGTTGCCCACGAGCATGCGCTCCGCAGCCTGCATCAGGATATCAGCGCCGATCATCTCGCCGGCCTGCACAGCCGTGATGCCGGCCTGGTTGACGATGGTTTCCAGGTCGGCGGGACTGCGGCCCTCGCTCACCTCCACCAGGTGGCGCAGGTCGAGGTCGGGCAACACCTTGCCTGCGCGCTGGCTCAGGTAGTGGCGAATGATGGCGAGTCGTTCTTCCCGATTGGGCATGCGAAAGTCCACCTTCATCTGGAAACGGCGCAGCATCGCCGGGTCCATCTGCATGGTCTCGCTGTTGAAGTTGCTGGCCACGATCCAGATGATCTCGCCGGCGTGTTTGCTGCGCACCCCATCGAGCACGGATAACAGCGTGTTCGCGGTATCGTCGTCGAACTTGCGACGGCCGCCGCGCTTCATGAAAAGATCCTGGGCCTCGTCGAGGAAGACGATGCAGCGCTTGCGCCGCCTGGCCATGGCCATGATGCGGCTCAACGTATTTGAGCCGCCGGCGACGAAGCCCGTTTCCAGGTTAGCGGCGGAGTGGAACAGGATGGGCAGCCGCAACTCCTTGGCCAGGTAGCTGGCGAGCTTGGTCTTGCCGGTTCCCGCCGGGCCGCTGAACATGACATTGAAGGGTTTGTCGATGCCGTACTCGGCATACGCCGCGCGGCGCTGATACTGGTCCTTGATCTGCGCCACCTCGGCCTTGATGTCGTCCATGCCCACCAGGTCATCGATGGAACCGTGCATCTGCGACGGCTCGATGAACTTGAGCGATTTGTACTGCAGCTTGAGCTGGTAGAACAGGAAGGCGAGCAAGCCAAGCGTAAGCATGACCGACAGCGTCGCGCTCAAGCCCGCCATCCAGCCGTCCTTCGCGGATTGCGGGCGGGCGCCGGCAAAGCGCTGGTCCAGGCGCTCGAGCAATGCGAGGCTCGCGGCGCTGAGTTCGCCGCGCGGAACGAAGACCAGCTTGCCGCCCCACGGCGCGGTGACGGCCTTGTCGGCGAAAATCTTGCTCTCCATGTCGCTCGGGTAATACGCGTACTGCTTGCCCTGCGATTCGATCAGGATGAAGCGCTCCGATACGCTCCAGGTCAACGGCCGGTAGATCACCGTGATGCGCTCGACCGGGTTCGTTTCCAGGAAGTTCAGCATCGAGCCGGTGCCGAACACCACGGGCAGCCTGTCGTTGATCGTCCAGATTCCCTCGCCCGCCTTTCCGTTGGCGGACATGGTTTTGACCTGCTCCGCCACGGCGGCTTGTTTCTGCACGAGCATGAGCGAATAGACGCCGGTCACCGGGATCAGGACGGCAATGGTCAGCACCGTCAGCCTGATCAGCGTCGACTGGATCGCGAACCAGTCCTGCAGCCGGTTGGCGGCCTTCTTGATGGCGCTCCACAGGCCCGTTGCGGCCGGCGCGGCGTCGGCGGATTTCAATGGTTCCGACATGGCACTCTTTCGTGGCGGGCAGAAACCTCTTTCAGACAGATACCGGGAGAAGAACCTTGAAGACCGCCAATGCGCCGCATTGGAGTCTGATTCAGACATGGGAGTTCCAGCCGCCTCCGCGGCATGAAACTATCGATCCATATGTGCGCCACCGTACCGCGAGCGCAGCCCGGAACGCCAACAATCCAGACTCGCGTGTAGTGGATTGCTTCAGTCACGCGATTCGAACCTCTGACCCCCACGAAAGGGAACATCATGAACAACATTGTCTGGCTCGTCGGCGCAATCGTCATCGTCATCGCTGTCCTGTCGTTCTTCGGGCTGCGCTGACGCCCCGCCGCTGCGCTGGCGTCTTTGCGCAGCGCGCTCTTGCGCTGCGCTGTATCGCCGCCGGGTTCAGGCAGGAGAATCGGCTATCGCTCGGTGTGCTGCCGCACAGACGTTGCTTCGTGTTCTTCCTACCCTCGTTTTCGCTCGAGCCCCATAAGAGCAGATCTCCGACTC
>JAYVMZ010000263.1:0-2005 GCA_043758735.1 Betaproteobacteria bacterium | reverse complement strand
CTGGCGCGAAATGTCGTGGCGACTTCGCAGCCTTTGGCGGCGCAGGCGGGACTGCGCATGCTGCTTCGCGGGGGCAATGCGGTCGACGCCGCCATTGCGACTGCCGCAGCCCTGACCGTGGTCGAACCGGTCATGAACGGCATCGGTTCGGACGCTTTCGCGCTGGTCTGGGACGGTAAATCGCTCCACGGCCTGAACGCATCCGGTCGCGCACCACGCGCATGGAAACCGGAACGTTTCGCCGGCCGGGACCGCATGCCGACGGAAGGCTGGGATTGCGTGACCGTGCCCGGCGTAGTTTCCGCCTGGACCGGCTTGTCCGCGAAATTCGGCAAACTTCCGTTCGAAGCCCTGTTCGAGCCGGCAGTCGACTACGCCCGCAATGGTTTCCCGGTTTCGCCGGTCGTGGCATCACAATGGGAGTCGCAGATACCGCGCCTGAAGGATCAGCCCGGCTTTGCCCAGGCTTTTGCGCGCAACGGTCGCGCGCCGCGCGCGGGCGAGCTGTTTCGCTTTCCCGAGCAAGGCGACACCCTGGCGGAAATCGCGCGCACGCGCGGCGAATCGTTTTATCGCGGAGCCCTCGCGAGGCGCATTGCGGATTTCAGTTCCGCATCCGGCGGCGCGCTTGGTATCGACGATCTGGCCGCGCACCAGCCGGATTGGGTCGAACCGATCGGCCAAGATTATCGCGGATATCGCGCGCACGAAATTCCGCCGAACAGCCAGGGCATTGCCGCGCTGATCGCACTGGGCATCCTGGAAAATTTCGACCTCGGCAGCTTTGCCGCGGATTCAGTCGAAAGCCTGCACCTGCAGATCGAAGCCATGAAACTCGCGTTCGCAGATGTCTATCGTTATGTCGCGGACGTCGGGGCGATGCAGATTCGCGGTAACAGCCTGCTCGATCCGGCCTATCTGAAATCGCGAGCGCAGTTGATCCGTCGCGATGCGGCTGGCCAGGCGGTGCCGGGCGTTCCGCCATCGGGCACCGTGTACCTCACTACGGCCGATGCGAGCGGCATGATGGTGTCTTACATCCAGTCGAATTACATGGGATTCGGATCCGGCGTCGTGGTGCCGGGAACGGGGATCAGCATGCAGAATCGCGGTTCCGCATTTTCACTCCAACCCGGGCATCCGAACCTGGTTGGCGGTGGCAAACGACCGTTCCACACCATCATTCCCGCCTTCCTGACGCGTGTCGGCAAGCCGGTTATGAGTTTCGGCGTCATGGGCGCCGACATGCAGCCGCAGGGCCACATGCAGATGGTGATCCGTCTGGTCGACTACGGACAGAATCCGCAGGCGGCAGTGGATGCGCCGCGCTGGAAGATCACTTTGGATGGAGCCGTGCTGCTGGAACAGGCGATTGCCGAAAATGTGGCGCGTGGCCTGGCGCAATTGGGACATCGCGTCGTACGCGCGCCTGCCGGAAGCACGGAATTCGGCGCGGCGCAGCTCATCCATCGCCTCGACGATGCGTATGTCGCCGCATCGGAGCCGCGTCGCGATGGCCAGGCGGTTGGCTTCTGAGCCAGGAATAATCATGCGAATCGCGAATTCCTGGGTCGCCATCGGCATGCTCATCGCGGCCGGCATGCAGCCCCTGCTGGCCCAGGAGTATCCCGCAAAGACAATCCGTATCATCGTGCCCTACACCCCGGGCGGCACCGCCGATTTGCTTGCGCGGACCATGGGCCAGAAAATGGCTGCTGGCATCGGACAGCAAATCATCATCGACAATCGCCCCGGCGCCGGCGGCAATATCGGTGCCGACCTGGTGGCGAAATCCGCACCGGATGGCTACACGATATTGATGGGTACGGTCGCAACCCATGCGATCAATCCCAATCTGTATCCGAACATCCCATACGACGCGAATAAGGACTTCGCGCCGATCATCCTGATCGCGACGCTGCCGAATCTGCTGGTGGTCAATCCATCGACGCCGGTGAAGAATGTAAAGGAATTGATCGCCCTTGCCAAAGCAAAACCTGGCGAG
>JAYVMZ010000262.1:0-4028 GCA_043758735.1 Betaproteobacteria bacterium | reverse complement strand
GTCGCGCTGGTATCCACCCGAACACCAGGGTGCGGCGCTCGGCATCGCCGGGGCCGGTAATTCGGGCACGGTGCTGGCCGCGCTGTTCGCGCCCGGACTGGCGATGGCGTTTGGCTGGAATAATGTTTTCGGGCTGGCGGTGATTCCACTCGGAATCGTGCTGGTGGCCTACCTGCTTCTGGCCAAGGACAGCCCGGATTGTCCGCCGCCGAAACCGCTGTCGGATTATTTAAAAGTGCTGAAGGACAAGGACGCATGGTGGTTCATGTTCTTCTATAGCGTGACCTTCGGCGGTTTCGTCGGGTTGGCTTCGTCACTGACCATTTACTTCAACGACCAGTATGGTTTGTCGCCGGTAGTGGCCGGCTATTTCACCGCGGCCTGCGTGTTTGCCGGTTCATTATTGCGGCCGGTCGGTGGTGTCGTGGCGGACCGGGTCGGCGGTATCAAATCGCTCTCCCTGATGTATCTCCTGGCGGCGACTTTCCTGTTTATCGTGAGCTTCGGATTGCCGCAGGCGTGGATGGGGCTCGCGCTGTTCGTGCTGACGATGCTGGTTCTGGGCATGGGTAATGGCGCCGTGTTTCAACTGGTGCCGCAGCGCTTCCGCAAGGAGATTGGCGTGATGACCGGGTTGGTGGGCATGGCGGGCGGCCTGGGTGGGTTCTATCTCGCCTCGTCGCTGGGCTACTCGAAACAGCTAACCGGCAGTTATCAAACCGGCCTGCTGGTTTTCGCCGGCCTCGCGATCGTTGCACTGGTGGGCCTCACGTTCGTGAAGGGCCGTTGGCGCACGACCTGGGGCGCCGTGAACGTGGCAATGGCGAAAGTCTGACGTGGCTGCATTCGCCAGGCTTCGCGTCGTGCCGAATCCCACCCAGTCGCCGGCCGCTCCCGGCGAGAGTTCGCTCAAGGTGTGCGTCGGCCACGCCAGCAACGCAGGACGACGTGAGGCCAATGAAGATTTCTTCGGCGTGGCGACGCCGGAGATGGCGGAGCTGGCGTCAAAAGGAGTGCTCGCCGTGGTGGCGGACGGCGTGTCAGGCGCGAGTGGCGGCCGCGAGGCGGCCGAGTATTCGGTGCGCAGCCTGCTCGGGGACTATTACGCCACCCCCGACACCTGGGAGGTACCGGTTGCACTTGACCGCGTGCTGTCGGCAGTGAATCGGTGGCTGCTTGCCCAGGGCGCGGCGCATAGCGAAATGGCGGGAATGGCGAGCACGCTGTCGGCGCTGGTGCTGCGCGGCACGCGCTTCTATCTCGCGCACGTCGGTGACACGCGCATTTACCGGATCAGTCAAGGAGAGTGCGTGCAACTCACGCAGGACCACGTGTGGGACCGTCCGGACATGCAGCATGTGCTCAAACGCGCGATCGGGCTCGACCGGCATCTGGTCATGGACTACGCGGACGGCGAGCTTAGCGCCGGCGACGTTTTCCTGATCTGCAGCGATGGCGTCTGGGAGCCGCTCGGGCAGGTGGACCTGATCCGGCTGCTGCAGTTGTACCGCGATCCCAAGCTGGCTGCGGAGGCGCTGGTGGACGCTGCAATACGCGCCGGCGGGCAGGACAACGCCACTGCCGTCGTGCTGCGCATCGATGAAATTTCCGCGCACGGGTGGCGCGACATGCTCGGGGCCGGCCTGCAGTTGCCGGTGCCGCCCCGGCTCAAGCCGGGAGGGGAGATCGATGAATTCGAAGTGATCGAGCTGATCCACGAATCCCGCGCCACCTTGCTTTACAAGGTTCGCTCCCGGCGCACGGGACAGGTGCTTGCCCTCAAGACGCTGCAGCCCGTGCTCGCCGGGGACAGGGCAAGTTGCGAAGGCCTGCTTGCGGAAGAGTGGCTAGCGAAGCGCCTGGTGTCGGCGCACTTCCCGCAGGTCGTTCCGCTGTCGTCCACATCGAGGCACTGGCTGTATTACGTCATGAGCTATCACGCCGGGGCGACGCTGCAGGGGCAACTGGATCGCGGCGGGCATTTCTCGATTACAGAAGCGGCGCGTATCGGCACACAACTCGCCAAGGGCATTGGCGCGCTGCACCGACTGTCCATCATTCACCGCGATATCAAGCCGGCGAACCTGCTGCCGGAAGACAACGGCGGACTGCGCATCCTCGACATGGGCGTTGCGCTTGCCGCCGGCGTGCCCTATCCGGAACTGCAGGGCAATCCCGGCACGCCGAGTTTCATGGCGCCGGAATTATTCTCGGGTGCGCCCGCCACCGCGCAAAGCGATGTCTACGCAGCCGGCGCGACGCTCTACCATCTTCTTACGCGAAGGTATCCCTACGGCGAAATCGAGCCGTTCCAGACGCCTCACTTCGCCGATCCGATTCCGCCGACGCGTTACCGGCCTGATATTCCGAGTTGGCTGGAGAACCTGTTACTGCGCGCAGTGGCTCGCGACAAAAGCCAGCGCTTCGAGACCGCAGAAGAGATGCTGCTCGCACTGGAACGCGGTGATCGGCATCCCGTCTCGGCACCGCATCGTATCCCGCTGCTGGAACGCAACCGATTGATGCGCTGGCAGGCGGTCTGCCTGGTGCTGGTGGTGATGAATTTGCTGTTGCTCTACTTGCTGTTTGTGCGGTGAAGCGACCAGCGTCTGCGGGCCGCTTTTTCAGGAAATACACGCGTTGCGCTGCGTAACGCTCTCCAACCAATCCATCTCAAGGGAAATGATGAAACTCAATGCTGTATGCATCCTGGCGGCTCTCGTCCTTGTTCTACCGGCAACTCGGGGCCAAGCCCAGGCCGTTGAAAACCAGGCGGCCTCGCCATTCGACGCGGTGACCGGGGGAAAGCTGTTGCTCAATCTGAGGCCGCGCTACGAGCACGTCGAGCAGGACGGCAAGGCCTATGACGCCAACGCGCTGACTTTGCGCACGCTGCTCGGCTGGCAGACCGGAACGTACCGCGGCTTCAGTGCCACGACGCAAATGATCGACGTCGGGCGACTCAACGAGAACTACAACGATACCAAGAACGCCAGGACACAGTTTCCGGTGGTGGCCGATCCGGATAACACCGATATCAACCAGGTGTATCTGGATTACAGCGGATTGCCGGATACGCGGCTCAGGCTGGGTAAACAAAGCATCAAGCTCGACAATGTCCGGTTCATCGGCAACGTGGAATTCCGTCAGGTCATGCAGGTGTTCACCGGGCTGACTGCGGAGAACAAAAGTCTGTCGGGTATCACGCTCTATGGCGGGCATCTCGAGCGCCTGAAGACCATCTTTGGCGATCAGCAGGAAATCAAGCTCGATATCCTGCATGCGGCATACGAATGGGCACCGGGCAATAACCTGATCGGTTATGGCTACCTGCACGATTCGGCCAAGACCGCATCAGTCACCGGCTTTGCCAATAACTCCAACCGCATTTTCGGGTTGCGGGCCGACGGCGCCTATCCGTTGGGCGACACGATAAGGCTGCTCTACACGGCGGAGTATGCCAGGCAGCAGGACTATGCCGACGGCGATTCCCGTATTGATGCGGACTATATTCATGGCGGCATCGGTGCCGACTGGAAGATCATCTATGCGCGCGTGGACTACGAAGTGCTCGGCAGCAACAATGGCGTCTATGCCTTTCAGACTCCGCTCGGCACCAACCATTTGTTCCAGGGATGGGCGGATCTGTTCCTGACCACGCCGGCGAAAGGCATCCGCGATGCCTATCTGACGCTAGGCGGCCCGATTGAAAAAGCCAGGTGGAGCGCCGAATTCCACGACTTCAGATCGGATTTTGGCAATATCCATTACGGACGGGAATTAGACTTCGGCGTCAGCTACCCATTGCGCAAAGGGTTGATTGGCAAGATCGAGTACGCCGGCTTCCGGGAGGCGGACATCCTCGCGCCGGTGTCGGCGCGCAAGCGTGATACCGACAAGTTATGGCTGACGCTGGTTTATAACTTCGAATCACTGCCGTCCGGTTAAAACGGGAATAGATTCAGTTGGTTGTAGTTCTCGCTCTGTTCGGATTTGTAGTCGCTGCCCGCAAAGGCTTGCTGGATGGG
>JAYVMZ010000261.1:0-2288 GCA_043758735.1 Betaproteobacteria bacterium | reverse complement strand
GGCGTTCGTGGCTCCAGTCACGCGCCCTCGCCGCGAGTAGCGGTCATCGCCATCGACAATCAGAGCATAGACAATATTGGGCGCTGGCCTTGGTCGCGTGAAGTGCATGCGCAGATGATCGCCAAGCTCAAGCAAGGCGGCGCGAAGGTAGTCGGTTATGCATCCTTTTTTTCCGAACCGCAGATCGATCCGGGCCTGGCGTACGTCCAGAAACTGACGGAGCTCTATCAAGGCCTGCCTCCCCCCCAGCAGCAGAATCTGGCGCAGTTTGCGGCCGTGCTTGGAGAGGCTGAAGATGCGCTGAACAACGATCGTAAACTGGCGGCAGCCATCACGGAAGCGGGAAACGTCGCGCTGCCGATGGTATTTAAAATTGGGGATCCGCGCGGCAATCCCGACAAGCCGCTTCCCGACTATGTCCTGAAGAACCAGATCACGAAGGTTGTCGACCGCATAGGCGCTCAGAAGAACAACATCTTCCCCGTGCCCACACTTCAAGCCGACTCGCCGCTGCAGGAAATCGCTGCCGGAGCCGCCGCTATCGGGCATTTGAATGCCCTGCCGGATGTGGACGGCAGCACCCGGACAGAACCGCTAGTCGTGCGCTACTACGATCAGTATTTCCCGTCGTTCTCGATGATGCTCGCGGCCAAGAGCCTCAACCTCGGCCCATCCGATATCGAAATGCGGCTGGGTGAGGGGGTCAAGGTGGGCAACCTCACTATCAATACCGATCCCTACCTGCAGATGTATAGCTACTTCTACAAGGACAAAGAGGGCCAACCCGCGTTTCCGCTGGACTCGTTTTACGACGTGATTACCGGAAAGATTCCGGCCGAAAAGTATCGTGACAAAATCGTGCTGATCGGGGCGACTGCAACCGGTCTCGGTACTAATCAGGTTACCCCGATTTCTCCGGCGATGCCGCCAGTGGTCATTCTCGCGCACTCGGTTTCCAGCATTCTGCAGGAAGACTTCTTCATCGCTCCGACCTGGGGTGTCTGGGTCGAGAAACTGGTTTTCCTGCTCGTCGCGCTCTACCTCATGCTGCTGCTGCCGCGACTGAAGGCCGGCATGGGATTCGGCATCAGTGCGGCAGTACTGATTGTACTAATCGCGACGCACTTCGCATTGATGGCGGGTAAATTGATGTGGATCCAGTTGATGGCGGCCGCGGTTCTGCTGGTCATAGGCCACATTCTGCTGACGACCAAGCGCTTCCTGGTAACGGAGCGCGGCAAAGCCAAGTCGGATCTGGATTCGGCGGAATCCAACCGCATGCTGGGGCTTGCGTTCCAGGGCCAGGGGCAACTCGATATGGCCTTCGACAAATTCAAGAAGGTGCCGCTCGACGATGCCGTAATGGACAACATGTATAACCTCGCGCTTGACTTCGAACGCAAGCGCCAGTTCAACAAAGCGCAGGCCGTGTATGAGTACATGGCGACGTACAACCCGAAATTCCGCGACCTCGACCAGAAACGCAATCGCGCAAAACAGATGTCCGAAACCGTCATTCTTGGCGGCGGAAGCGGGCGAACCAATGCCAGCACGCTGATGCTGGATGGCGGAGCCGTGGAAAAGCCCATGCTCGGCCGCTATCAGGTGGAGAAGGAACTCGGCAAGGGCGCCATGGGTGTGGTCTATCTCGGAAAGGATCCGAAGATCGGCCGTGTCGTCGCCATTAAAACCATGGCTTTGTCGCAGGAGTTCGAGCCGGACGAACTGGAAGACGTGAAGCAACGCTTCTTCCGCGAGGCGGAAACCGCCGGGCGGCTGAATCATCCCAACATCGTGACCATCTATGACGCCGGCGAAGAACATGACCTGGCCTATATCGCCATGGAGTTCCTCAAAGGCAAGGACCTCGTGCCGCAGACAAAGGCGGGCGCGCTGCTGCCGCTGCCGAAGACGCTTTCCATCGTGGCGCGTGTCGCGGAAGCGCTTTCCTACGCACATCTGCAAAACGTGGTTCATCGCGATATCAAGCCGGCAAACATTATGTACGACCCGCAGATCGATTCCGTCAAGGTCACCGATTTCGGCATTGCGCGCATAACGGATTCGTCCAAGACCAAGACCGGCATGGTGCTCGGCACGCCGTCTTACATGTCGCCAGAGCAGCTGGCGGGCAAGAAGATCGACGGCCAGTCAGACCTGTTCTCGCTTGGCGTCACGTTTTACCAACTTTCCTGTGGCGGTCTGCCATTCCAGGGTGATTCGATGACGCAACTGATGTACAAGATCGCCAATGAACCGCCGATCGATATCCTGGGCGTGAATCCCGC
>JAYVMZ010000260.1:0-5578 GCA_043758735.1 Betaproteobacteria bacterium | reverse complement strand
CAAAGCCGACCGCCTTGCCTATCCGATCCGCGACGACATTCCCATCATGCTGGACGACGAAGCGCGCAAACTTCCTCCGGAGGAGGAAGTCCGGTAATTGGTGATTGGTGACTGGTAACTGGGAATACCCGTCCGGCAACCAATCGCAAATGACCAATTACCAATCACCTGTTACCAATCACCTGTTACCAATCACGTGGTTGCCTTTACCGTAGTCATCCCCGCCCGCTACGCATCGGCGCGCCTGCCCGGCAAGCCGCTGGCCGATATCGCCGGCAAGCCGATGGTGGTTCATGTTGCCGACCGGGCGCGCGAATCGGGCGCTCAGGAAGTCATCGTCGCAACCGATGACCGCAGAATCCAGGAAGCAATGGCGAAGCACGGGCACGACGTCATGATGACGCGGCCGGATCATTTGTCCGGCACCGACCGCATTGCCGAGGTCGCCATCACTCGTGCATGGCCGGACGATCTCATCGTGGTCAACGTGCAAGGCGACGAACCGCGCATTCCGCCGCAACTGGTCCGCTCGGTGGCGGCGCAACTGGCGGATCATCGCGATGCGGACATCGCCACGGCCTGCCATCACATTCACTCGGCAACCGAGATGTTCGATCCCAATGTCGTCAAGGTGGTCCTCGACAAGCAGGGCTACGCGGCCTATTTTTCGCGGGCGCCGATTCCTTACGCGCGCGACGCCTTCAAGGCTGACCGTTCGCGCCTGCCAGCGGGTTTGCCGGTTTACCGCCACCTCGGGCTGTACGCTTACCGCTGCAGTTTCCTGAAAATTTACTCGACCCTGGCGCCGGCCGCGGTCGAGCAATTCGAATCCCTGGAACAGTTGCGCGCGCTCTGGCACGGCTACCGCATCAGCGTCGCCGTGACCGATCAGGCACCGGATCCGGGCGTGGATACGCCCGAAGACCTGGAGAAAATGCGCCGGGCATTCTCGGCTGGCACCTGATCCCCCGTATAATCCGCGCTTGCGGGTCAGGCCGCGCTCAAAGACGGCTCGTCAGTCCCGCCGATCGGGACGCCAACCATACGGACAGGAGAGAAATGCGATTCATCCTTCTCGGCGCGCCCGGCGCCGGCAAAGGCACGCAAGCCGCCTACATCATCGAAAAATTCGGCATTCCCCAGATTTCCACGGGCGACATGCTGCGTGCCGCCATCAAGGCCGGGGCTCCGCTCGGCCTGGCCGCAAAAAAATTCATGGACGCCGGCGCGCTGGTGCCGGATGACGTGATCATCGGCCTGGTCAAGGAGCGCATCAAGCAGCCTGATGCCGCAAAAGGCTTTTTGTTCGACGGTTTTCCGCGCACGATCCCGCAGGCCGACGCGATGAAAAGCGCCGGTGTCATACTCGACTATGTCATCGAAATCGACGTCGACGACGCCGAGATCGTCAAACGTCTCTCGGGACGGCGCGTACACCCCGCTTCGGGACGCACTTATCACCTGATATTCAATCCGCCCAAAGTCGCCGGCAAGGACGACCTCACCGGCGAAGACCTGGTGCAGCGCGCGGACGATACGGAAGAGACGGTCAAGAAACGGCTCGAGGTCTACTACTCGCAGACCAAGCCGCTGGTCGCCTACTATTCCAGCTGGGCGAAAAGCGGCATGCCCGGCGCACCGAAATACGTGAAGGTGGCAGGTGTGGAGTCGATGGAATCCATTCGCGACCGGATTTTCGCCTCTCTAAAATAACGAATCTTCACCGCAAAGGCGCGCAGGCGCAGAGGAAACGCAGAGAAGGACGAAACGAACTCGGAAATCTATGCGGGACACATCGAATGGTTGTCGGATCAAATTGTGTCGCCGCATGCATCCCATCCCAGTCTTGTTCTCCTCCGCGTTTGCTCTGCGCCTCCGCGCCGGTGCGATTAAGAATTATGGAGGAGTAAAAATGCCCAAGAGAAACGCGTTCTACGCCCAGTCCGGTGGCGTCACGGCTGTCATCAACGCGTCGGCCTGCGGCGTGATCGAAACCGCGCGCAGGCACAAGAACAAGATCGGCAAGGTCTACGCCGGGCGCAACGGCATCATCGGCGCGCTGACCGAGGACCTGATCGATACGAGCAAGGAATCCGCCAAGGCCATCGCCGCGCTGCGCTACACGCCGGCCGGGGCTTTCGGCTCCTGCCGCTACAAATTAAAGGGGTTGGAAGAAAACCGCGCGCAATACGAGCGCCTCATTGAAGTGTTCAAGGCGCACAACATCGGCTATTTCTTCTACAACGGCGGCGGGGACTCCGCCGATACTTGCCTGAAGGTATCGCGCCTTTCCGAGTCCCTCGGCTATCCGCTGCAGGCGATCCATGTGCCCAAGACGGTGGACAACGACCTGCCGATCACGGACTGCTGTCCGGGCTTCGGCTCGGTGGCAAAATACATCGCGATTTCCACGCGCGAAGCGAGTTTCGATGTCGCCTCGATGGCGAAGACGTCGACCAAGGTTTTCATCCTCGAAGTCATGGGACGCCATGCGGGCTGGATCGCCGCGGCGGGCGGCCTTGCCGAGGACAAGGCGGGCGACCTGCCTGTCATGATCCTGTTCCCGGAAATCCGTTTCGACAAGGCACGCTTCCTCGCCCGCGTCGATGCGCTGGTCAAGCGCTATGGCTATTGCTCGATCGTCGTATCCGAAGGCGTGCGCAACCAGGAGGGCACATTCCTGGCCGATCAGGGCCTGCGGGACGCGTTCGGGCATGCTCAACTGGGCGGCGTAGCGCCGGTGGTCGCCGCAGTCGTCAAGGAAGGCCTCAAGCTCAAATATCACTGGGCCGTGGCCGACTACCTGCAGCGCTCGGCCAGGCATATCGCCTCTAAAACCGACGTGACCCAAGCCTACGCGGTCGGCAAAGCCGCGGTCGAACTGGCCCTCAAAGGTGGCAATGCAGTAATGCCGACCATCGTACGCAAATCCGACAAACCCTATAAATGGATCGTCGGCGTGGCCAACCTGGATGACGTCGCCAACGTCGAGAAGAAGCTGCCGCAGGATTTCATTACCGACGACGGCTACGGCATCACCCCCAAATGCCGCCAATATCTGGCCCCGCTGATCCAGGGCGAGGACTACCCCCCCTTCAAGAACGGCATGCCACAGTACGTAACGCTGAAGAATGCTGCGGTACCGCGGAAATTGCCGGATTTCAAGCTTTGAGCGGAATCCGGCTTGTCTGGCGGGAAGTCGGTTAAAATCGCGCGCTAACTTGCCGGGGTAGCGGCTGCCCGGCCATGCCGGCAGGGTAAAGCCTCAGGGTTTTCACTCCAGGGCAGGTTCTTACTCAAGGGTTCAGGGGCCGGCCCATTTTTTCGGCCCTGTAGTGAATTGATATCGACAAAGGGGGATTCATGTCTTCAGCACTGATCTTCGCGCTCGTCTGCGCGATCATCGGGATTGCCTACGGGGCGATTTCCATCAAGTGGATACTCGGCCGACCCGCCGGCAACGCGCGCATGCAGGAAATCGCAGCCGCCATCCAACAAGGCGCGCAGGCTTACTTGAACCGGCAGTACGCTACCATCGCCGTGGTTGGCGCGGTCCTGTTCATCGTGCTCGGCTTCGGGCTCGACTGGTACTCCGCGATCGGTTTCCTGCTCGGCGCCGTCTTGTCGGGGTTGACCGGTTTCATCGGCATGAATGTCTCGGTACGCGCGAATGTGCGCACCGCCGAAGCCGCCAACAACGGGATCAACGCTGCCCTGCAGGTCGCGTTCCGCGGCGGTGCGATCACCGGCATGCTGGTAGTCGGGCTCGGCCTGCTGGGCGTGGCCGGTTACTACGCCTTTCTGCTCACGGTGATTGAACCGGAGCGTGCACTGCACTCGCTGGTCGGTTTCGCCTTCGGCTCTTCGCTAATCTCGATTTTCGCGCGTCTGGGCGGCGGCATCTTCACCAAGGGCGCGGACGTCGGCGCCGACCTGGTGGGCAAGGTGGAAGCCGGCATTCCGGAAGACGACCCGCGTAATCCCGCGGTGATCGCGGACAACGTCGGCGACAACGTCGGCGATTGCGCCGGCATGGCGGCCGACCTGTTCGAAACCTACGCGGTTACCATCGTCGCCACGATGCTGCTCGGCGGCCTGATGATCGGCCAGGTGGGTCCGAACGCCATCCTCTACCCGTTGGTCCTCGGCGGGGCATCGATCATCGCGTCGATCATCGGTACCTTCTTCGTAAGCGCGAAGGAAGGCGGCAAAATCATGAACGCGCTGTACAAGGGCGTGATCGTGTCGGGCGTGCTCGCGGCGATTGCTTTCTACTTCATCACCAACCGGATGATGGGAGACAGCCCGCTGGGCGCGATGCATCTGTTCTACGCGTCGCTCGTCGGCCTGGTCCTCACGGCGTTAATGGTAGTCATCACCGAGTACTACACCGCCACCGAATACGGACCGGTGCGCCACGTCGCCGCGGCATCGCAAACCGGCCATGCAACGAACATCATTGCCGGCCTGGGCGTTTCCATGAAGTCCACCGCGCTGCCCGTGCTTGCGGTCTGCGCCGCGATCTGGGCGTCTTATTCGTTCGCCGGTCTTTACGGCATCGCCATTGCGGCGACGGCCATGCTGTCGATGACAGGGATGATTGTCGCGCTCGATGCCTATGGCCCCATCACCGACAACGCCGGCGGCATTGCAGAAATGGCCGGACTGCCCGCAAAGATCCGCAACATCACCGATCCGCTGGACGCGGTGGGAAATACCACCAAGGCGGTGACCAAGGGCTATGCAATCGGCTCCGCCGGTCTTGCCGCATTGGTGCTGTTCGCCGACTACACCCACAACCTGAGCGCTCTCGGCAAGCTCGGGCCTGATGCGTTGGTCAAAGGTTTCGAACTTTCCGATCCGGCAGTCATCATCGGCCTGTTCATCGGCGGCATGGTGCCTTACCTGTTCGGCGCGATGGCCATGGAAGCCGTGGGGCGCGCTGCCGGTTCCGTGGTAAATGAAGTGCGCCGCCAGTTCCGCGAGATCAAGGGCATCATGGAAGGTACCGCGAAGCCGGACTACTCGCGCGCGGTGGACATGCTGACCAAGTCGGCCATCAAGGAAATGTTGATTCCCTCCCTGCTGCCCGTCCTGGTTCCGGTCGTGGTCGCCTTCGGCATGAACTGGCTGATGGGTCCGGGTGCGGGCATACGCGCGCTCGGCGGCCTGCTGATCGGGACCATCGTCACCGGCCTGTTCGTCGCCATCTCGATGACGACCGGCGGCGGCGCGTGGGACAACGCCAAGAAATACATCGAAGACGGCCACTACGGGGGCAAGGGTTCCGATGCCCACAAGGCAGCGGTAACCGGGGACACCGTGGGCGACCCCTACAAAGATACGGCCGGCCCGGCGGTGAATCCGCTGATCAAGATCATCAACATCGTCGCGCTGCTGCTCGTGCCTTTGCTGTAAGCAGCGACATTCGGTCAAAGAAAATCCCGTAGCGCGGAAGCCCTGCGGGATTTTTTTCGTTTTCGTATTTATCACGCAGCCACGACTTCATCGGCACTCGTCTTCTCGTCCTAACCCGACTTAGCGGATTCGCTTTGCTTTTCGGATTGTCTCGCAGTGT
>JAYVMZ010000259.1:0-3913 GCA_043758735.1 Betaproteobacteria bacterium | reverse complement strand
GGGCGGCGTTGGCCAGCGCCTGCTGGGTCAGCCCGGGATTTTCGCCGATCACGACGAGGATGCCGAACAGCCCGGGCGAAATGCCGCTCTCGCCGATGGTATCCGCGAAATCGGCGAAGATCGCGCGCTGTGTCAGCCGCAGCTGGTAGCCGATCAGGCCGGGCAATACGCCCAGGTCAGGCGCCTTGCGGGCCCGCGTCGCGCGGGCTTCCGAGACCCGGCCAGATTGTTTGACATCCAACAGTTTGCTTCCCATACTTGTCGTCGATAGTAGTCTATCGGCCCCAACCCTGCCAGCCGTTCCCAACCGTGGGTGTAACCGTCACCGTCGCCGACCTGAACCAGTCCGCCCCCGCCGAGGAAGGCCAGACCGTGCTCGATGCCTTGCTCGCGCACGGCATCGGGTTCGCCTACAGCTGCCAGGCAGGCAACTGCGGCACCTGCCGCTGCGAACTCGTATCGGGCGACATCATGGAACTCGAGTATTCCGAACATGCGCTGTCCGCCACTGAGCGCAGCCGCGGCATCGTGCTTGCGTGCCGCTCGCAGGTCTGGAGCGATGTGGTTGTGCGCCGGCTCGAAGCCGAATCTTTCATCGTGCATCCGTCGCGCGTATTGCGTTGCAAGGTGGCCGACATGACCCTGCTCACACACGACATTCTCAGGCTGAGGATGGACATTGTCACCGGCGGGCCGTTCACGTTCTCCGCCGGGCAGTTCGCCAGCCTCGAATTTCCGATCGTGCCCGGCATCGTGCGCGACTATTCCATGGCCAACCGTCCGGATGAAAGGCAGCTCGAGTTCCATATCCGCGTCATGCCCACCCTCGATTCGGTGAGCGGCCGCCTGGCGGCGGGTCTCAAGTCCGGCGATATGGTCAAGGTGTCCGGCCCGCTCGGCACCTCGTACCTGCGTTCGCGGCACGCTGGCGCGATGTTGTGCGTCGCCGGCGGCAGCGGCCTTGCCCCGATCAAATCGATCGTCGAAACCGCGCTCGAGGAAGGGTTCGACCAGCCGGTGCATTTGTATTTTGGCGCGCGCTCAGAGCGCGACGTTTATTTCGAGGCGGAGCTGGCCGAATTGCAGAGGCGGTTCCGCCGGTTCAAGGCGCATATCGTATTGTCGGCGCCCGACGCCCAACCCGCACCGACCCTGCTGCCGCGAAGGGTCGGACTGGTGACCGAAGCGGTCGCGGCGGATTTCGCGGCAATGAAGGGGTTCAAGGCCTATTTCGCCGGGCCGCCGCCGATGGTCGATGCGGCCACCGCGCTGGTGCGCGAACGCGGCATCGAATCTCGCGACATTCATGCCGATGCCTTTTTCCCTGCAGCGAACGCAACGATACAGACTGCGGAGGCGCGATGAGCATGGCACAGACATTGTCAGGAAGGGTCGCGATCGTCACCGGCGGCGCTCGAGGAATCGGGCTGGCAATTGTCGAGGAACTGCATCGTCGCGGCGCGTCGGTCGTCATCGCGGACAGCGGGGTTTCGATTGCTGGGGCCGATCCGGATCCATCGGTTGCCGCAACCATTGCCGCGAAGCTCGGTGCCAGCGCGCTAGCGTTCAGCGAAGACCTGACGATCGCCGGCGCCCCGGAGCGCGCAGTCCAGGCGGCGGCAAGAGCCTTCGGGGCCATCGACATTGTGATCAACAATGCCGCGATCCTCCGGGACTCGTTCATTTTCAAGGCGAGCCGGAAAAACTGGGAGCAGGTCATCGCGACGAACCTGACCCTTCCCTTTGCACTGCTGGCGGCCGCAACGCCGCTGATGCGCGAGCAGCAGAAGAGCGGCCGCGCACCCGGGCGAATCGTCAATATCGTCTCCAGCGCCGGGTTGTTCGGCAATTTCGGCCAGTCGGCCTATGCATCCGCCAAGGCCGGGCTGGTGGGCCTGACGCGCGTCGTCGCGATGGACATGTCGCGGTCGAAAGTCACTTGCAATGCCATTGCCCCGTTCGCCGCAACTCGGGTGACGGAATCGATCCAGCCCGCCAACGATGCCCAGGCGTCGTACAAACAGCGCGCATTGCGGATCCCCGCGCATTACGTCGCCAGGCTTGCCACATTCCTGGGTTCGAATATCCATGAACTGACCGGCCAGTTGTTCGGCGTGCGCGGGCGCGAATTGCTGCTGTTTTCGCAGCCGCGGCCGGTTGCGCGCATGCTCATGTCGGCCGGTTCCGACTGGGATGAGGAGGCACTCGCGAGGACCATCAACGTCGAACTGGGGTCCGGTCTGACCGACCTCGCCACCGACCTGGAATTCTTCAATACCGAACCGATCGTCTGAGAGGCACGCCCATGACCGCCACTGCCACGCTTGCCGTAAAAACCGCCGCTGAACTCGCGCAACAGCCCGAGGAATACCAGACTGCCGTCAGGAAGATCGTCGTCAGCCATGCGGTCAACGAGCTGTACGGCGCGCAGGTTTTCGACGAACCGGCCATCGCGCTGGCGCCATCGCCTTACGCCAAATGGCTGACCTGCCGTGTCGCGATGGAGGAGTACCATCACCATGTGCGTTTTCGCGCGCTGGCCGAGCAGATCGGGGTGTCGGCGGAAATGATGGACCCGGAGATCAAGAAGCCGCTGACGATCTTCAGCTTCGAATTGAAGACCTGGCCGGAATTCTGCGTGATCAAGGCGATCGCCGACTACGCGGAAATCCTGCAAGTGGAAGACCTGCTGCATTGCTCGTTCCATCCGCTGCGGGACCTGGCGCGCATCACCATGCCGGAAGAAAAATTCCATGCCAAGTTCGGCAAGGATTTCTGCACGGAATTGATCCGCACGGAAGACGGCAAGGCCGCGGTGCAGGATGCGATCAATCGCTATTTCCCGATCACGCCGGGATTTTTCGGCGCGAGCAAGTCGAAGAACAACGAAATGTATTTGCGCTGGGGCCTGAAGAGCCGCAGCAACGACGAAATGCGCGAGGATTTCCTCGCGCGCGTTACCGAGCTGGTCGAAAAGGATTTCGGGTTGTCATTGCCCGAAATCTAGATCTGATATCACCACAGAGGCGCAGAGGGCACAGAGTGATGGCAAAGCAATTGTCAGGTACAGGGCAAATTGATGGGATGGAAAATAGGGACCTTGACCGCCCGCTAGCAGCAAGTGCCCCGGAAATGGATGGGTACTTGAGTTCTTACTCTGTGACCTCTGTGCCTCTGTGGTGAACATCGGTTTGGTCTCGGGTGCAGGAGTTCCGCAGCAAAGGAGAAGCGTATGGGACAGCCGTTGAAGGATCCGCGCAAGGAACGGGAGGCCTACTACCAGCGCATTGCACCGGCGCATCTGACGCCGTTGTGGGAGATGATGAGCGCACTGGTGCCGCGCCAGCCGAATACGCCGTGCGTGCCCGCGCTGTGGAAATACGCCGAAGTGCGACCCTGGCTGATGGAATCGGGCAGCCTGATCACGGCGAAGGAAGCGGTGCGCCGCGTACTGATCCTCGAGAACCCGGGCATTCCCGGCCAGTCGGCGATCACGAACTCGCTATATGCCGGCTGGCAACTGATCCTGCCCGGCGAAGTTGCACCCAGTCACCGGCACACGCAAACGGCATTGCGCCTGATCGTAGAAGGCACGGGCGCTTACACCGCCGTCGACGGCGAGCGCGTCACCATGCATCCCGGAGATTTCATCATCACGCCGTCGTGGATGTGGCACGACCACGGCAGCGCGGCGGACGAGCCGGTGGTCTGGCTCGACGGCCTGGACATTCCGCTGGTGCGCTTTTTTGATGCCGGGTTCGCCGAGGACTATCCGCACGATGAACAGGAAGTCGTGCGTCCGGAAGGCGACGCGTGGCTACGTTACGGCAACAACATGCTGCCGATCGGGTTCCAGCCCAAGGATGCGACCTCGCCGGTGTTCGCCTATCCGTACGAAGATCGCGCCAGAGCC
>JAYVMZ010000258.1:0-3551 GCA_043758735.1 Betaproteobacteria bacterium | reverse complement strand
TTGCTGGTTTTGACTTTGACTTCAGTCGACCGCGAGGTCGACTATTACCGGCTTGAGCCGTAATCCGAAACCCTCGCCTTTAGGCGAGGGTTGTTCATAATCCCGGTCGCGGCGGTTGTTGGAATTCCATGAAATTCAGGGGGTGCTGAAAATGAAAGAACGAATATCTGCTCGAAAAGTGGTCATGGCGGTCGTGGCGGGCTTCATCGCATTGGGCGCATCGTCCGGCTTCATGGCGCAGGAAGCCGCGGCGGCGATCTGGAGCGATACGGAAGTGCAGTTACTGTACGGCAAGGATTTCCAGGAGCCGTTCAATCCGAACGACGTCGCCAAGACCATCGTAACGCTGCAACACGCGAGCGGCTGGGAGTACGGCGCAATTTCTTCTTCTTCGACGCGCTGAAGTCCGACGACAAGGACAACAGCGCGGGCGAGATCTACGGCGAGTGGTATTCGACGTTCTCCTTAAGCAAGATCACCGGCAGCGAGCTCAAGTTCGGCGTCATCAAGGATGTCGGCCTGACCGCCGGCCTCAACTATGGATCGAAGAGCAACGGCGCCAATCCGACGGTATACCTTCCCGGCATCACGCTCGATTTCGACCTGCCGGGCTTCGCCTTCTTCAACGTGGATATCCTCGCCTACATGGATCGCGGAAAATTCAACGGTGCCTCGAACGGGTGTAACGCCAATACCTACCAGATCACCCCGGCCTGGAAGCTGCCGTTCACGCTCGGCCCGACGAAATGGTCCTTCGAGGGCTTTGTCGACTTTATCGGCAGCCATGGCGATTGCAAGGCCCAGATCCTGACCCAGCCGCAGATCCGCCTCGACGTCGGCAATTTCATGGGCAAGCCCGACAAGCTGTTCGTCGGCATCGAGTACCAGTACTGGAAGAACAAGTTCGGCATCAAGGATCTCGATGAACACTTCCCGCAGTTGCTGGGCGTTTGGAAGTTCTGACCTTGCCGGCTGCGCAGCCGGCAACGGCTTCTGCAGCGCCTGCAGCGGCCGGAAGCTAGAATGTCCGCAGCCGGAGGCCTGATTCGTTCAACCGACGCGAGGAGACTGGAAAATGAGGGAATACGGAAAATTCATGAAACGCATGCTTGCAGCCGCGGCCGGATTGGTTGCGCTGGGCGGCGTGGCACTAGCCGAGGAGCCGCTCAAGGTCGGCTTCGTTTATGTCGGCCCGGTGGGCGACGCGGGGTGGACTTACGCGCATGACCAGGGCCGGCTGATGCTGGAAAAGGAACTGGCCGGCAAGGTGAAAACGACATTCGTCGAGAACGTGCCCGAGGGCGCGGACGCCGAGCGCGTCATCCGCCAACTCGTGACCGACGGCAACAAGGTGATTTTCACCACGTCGTTCGGCTACATGAACGCCACCGAGAAGGTCGCGAAGGCTTTCCCGGATGTGATCTTCGAGCACGCCACCGGCTACAAGACGTCGAAAAACATGGGCGTCTACGAGGCCCGCTTCTACGAAGGTGCGTACCTGCTCGGCGTGCTCGCGGGCAAGATGACCAAGTCCAATACGCTGGGCTTCGTCGGTTCCTTCCCGATCCCCGAGGTGGTGCGCAACATCAATGCGTTCACACTCGGCGCGCAAAGTGTGAACCCGAAGATCAAGACCAAGGTCATCTGGGTCAACACCTGGTATGACCCGGCAAAGGAGCGCCAGGCCGCGGAGACGCTGGTCGCGCAGGGCGCGGACGTGATGTGCCAGAACACCGACTCGCCGGCCGTCCTGCAGGTCGCGGAGGAAAAGGGCGTGTACGCATTCGGCTGGGATTCGGACATGACCAAGTTCGCGCCCAAGGCGCACCTCTCCGCTAACACCAACAACTGGGGTGTTTACTACGTCGACACGGTCAAAAAAATCCTGGCGAAAACCTGGAAGCCCGAGGTCGTGAAGTGGGGCCTGAAAGAAAAACTCGTGGTGATGTCGCCGCCGAGCGCGGCGGTGCCGGCCGACGGCAAGAAGGCCTTCGAGGACAAGAGGAAGGCCATGATCGAGGGCAAGTTCACGCCTTTCCAGGGGCCGGTCAAGGACCAGTCCGGCGCAATCAAGGTGGCCGAGGGCAAGGTTATGCCGCTGGACGAATTGATGGGCTTCAACTGGTACGTCGAGGGTGTGGACGGCTCGATTCCGAAGTAAGCTAGCCATCCAATCAACCTGACGGCGGGGCGGCGCGGGCCGCCCCGCTCTCGTTCAACCTGGCCGATTCGCCGAACATGACCGAAGCCGGTATGGAAGTCTTCATGCGCGGGATTCCGAAGGCCGAGCTGCATTTGCACATCGAAGGGACGCTCGAGCCGGAGATGGTGTTTGCCCTCGCGCGCAAACATGGACTGAAGCTCCAGTTTCCGTCGGTGGAGGCCTTGCGCGCGGCCTACGACTTTCACAACCTGCAATCCTTTCTCGACATCTACTACGAAGGCGCCAACGTGCTGCGCGACGAGGACGACTTCCACGCCATGACCGCGGGGTACATCGCCCGCGTGCACGGCCAGGGCGTGGTGCATGTAGAAATCTTCTTCGATCCGCAGACGCACACTGAACGCGGCATCGCATTCGAAACGGCCCTGAACGGCATCCGCCGCGGTCTCGATGAGGCGCGCGCCAAACTCGGCATGACCTCGCGCCTGATCATGTGTTTCCTGCGCCATATGAGCGCGGAATCCGCCATGCAAACGCTGCAACAGGCGCTACCCCATAAGGACGCAATCCACGCGGTCGGGCTGGATTCCTCAGAGATGGGCCATCCGCCGTCAAAGTTCTCGGCCGTGTTTCGCCGCGCGCGGGAGGAAGGCTTTCTTACCG
Organism: Betaproteobacteria bacterium; assembly: GCA_043758735.1. Classification (GTDB taxonomy): domain Bacteria; phylum Pseudomonadota; class Gammaproteobacteria; order Burkholderiales; family JACQAP01; genus JACQAP01. The sequence continues at coordinate 724 of JAYVMZ010000258.1, read as the reverse complement.
TCGCCCATGCCGGCGAGGAGGGGCCGCCGGAGTACATCTACGAGGCGCTCGACGACCTCGCCGTATCGCGTATCGACCACGGCGTGCGCAGTGAAGAAGATGCCGTACTCTGCAAGCGGCTGGCCCACGAGAACATGCCCTTGACGGTGTGTCCGCTGTCTAACATCAAGCTCGCGGTGTTCAAGCGCATGGAAGACCATAACCTGAAGCGCCTGCTCGATTTGGGGTTGCGCGTCACCGTGAACTCCGACGACCCGGCCTACTTCGGCGGCTACCTGCTGGAGAATTTCGTCGCCGTGCAGCGCGCGCTGAAGCTCACGCGAAGCGATATCCGCAAACTCGCGGCGAATTCCATCGAAGCGTCCTTCCTGCCGCCGGAGAAGAAGCAGTACTGGCTCAAGCAGATCGACGGCTTCGCTGTCGCCGTTCGATAAGCATCTAGAACAGCACTCACCGCAGAGGACGCGGAGGAAAGGCAAGAACGAGGAAAAGAAAACGTGGGATTGAGGGATGCGGCCGTTGATTGCAGACCTTGTGTCGCCAATATTCGCCACATCGTATTATCGGCCAACGAGCATACTTAAACTCCGCGTCTTCTGCGGTGGGAGCTAAGCCGTATCAAGATTTTTAGAGTCGCCTTTGGGGATCCGTAAACCCCCCGCCTTCAGGCGGCAGATTTGCATTTCGTTATGCACCTTCGGCACGTAAGTATTGTTGCTGGTTT
>JAYVMZ010000257.1:0-3230 GCA_043758735.1 Betaproteobacteria bacterium | reverse complement strand
TCACCGTGTATGTGTCATGTACGCGGCGCGTGCGTCCGCAAACGGTCGGCGGCTATGACTTTCGGTTTGTCCACATTACGGCGGAGCAAGAATTCGGGGTCATGAAGCACTGGATCGACAAGGAGCGCTTTGTGACGATCAGCGACATGGAGCGCACCATCATCGATGGTCTGCGCCATCCGGCCTTTGCCGGCGGCATTACCGAAGTCGCCAAGGGCTTGTGGATGAAGCGTGAGTCGCTGAAAACCGAACGGCTGGTGGACTATGCGCGACGCCTCGGCGTCGGCGCCGTCGTGCGTCGCCTCGGCTACCTGCTGGAACACTATGGCCTGGCCGATGCGTCGGCGCTGGAAGCATTGCGCGGCATGCTGACGGCAACCTATCAGCGCCTTGATCCACTGCTCCCCGCCGGGGGGGCGTTCCTCTCACGTTGGCGGCTGCAGCTCAACGTGACTCCCGAAGAACTCGATGCCGCGAGGCTTGGCTGATGATCCCTCAACGCAATATTTCCCTGATCTCGAACACGCTGGTGACCGCTGGCGGGCGGCGCATCCCCGAAGCCGTCATCGAACGCGATTACGTGCTCGCCTGGTTCCTGACCGGTCTGGCCGGTCATCCGCTGCGCGAGGTGCTGGCCTTCAAAGGCGGCACGGCCCTGCGACGCTGCTGGTTTGACGACTACCGCTTTTCGGAAGACCTGGATTTCACCTTGACCCGCCAGATCGCCCTCGAAGAGATCCTGGCGGGGTTGAACGAAATCTTCGCGACGGTTGAGACCGCCTGCGGCCTGCGAATCGCATTCGATCGCGAAGACCGCCACGGCCACCAGAACAGCCACACGTTCTACTTGCGCTATCAGGGGCCACTGCCTGCTGCGAACGACGTGAAGGTCGACATCACGATCAAAGAAGTCCTGTGCTTCCCGCTGCAGGATCGACTGATTCAGCGCATCTACGACAGCTTTGACGACTTGCCTGAAGGGCCGACCGTGAAGGTCTACGCCATTGAGGAGATCGTGGTCGAAAAGCTGCTGGCCTTGAGCGATCGGGCGCGCAACGAACCGCGCGACCTGTACGACCTCTGGTATTTATTCGGCTCTACCAATTTGCGTGTCGCCGAAATGCGCGCCGAACTCGATACCAAGCTGGCCTTGCGGCAGCGCGTCGTTGCAGGCATGGAACAGGCAATCGCCGTCAAGGAAGATCGTCTGCGGCGGCTCTGGGCCGGCCGCCTCGCGCACCAGATGAGCCAACTGCCGCCGTTCGATGACGTCTTTCGGGAGGTGCTGCGCGCCGTTCGCGCTGCCGACTTGCCGAAGGCCGACGGATGATCGGTTAGCTCTTTCCACACAACAATCAAGAACTGGAGCGCGCGATGTATCTGTCAGAACTCAAGATCAAGAATTTTCGACAGTTTGGGGCGGACGAGCCTGTCTTCTCGGTGCAGTTTCACGAGGGTGTGACCGCACTCGTCGGAGAAAACGACGCCGGAAAAACCGCCGTCATTGACGCTATCCGGTACGTCTTGCTGACCCGCGATATGGAATTCATGCGGGTACAGATCGAAGACTTTCATATCCAGGCGAATGGGCAACAAGCCGCCGAAGTCACGATCTGCTGCAAGCTGTCCGGCCTCACGACGCCAGAAAAAGGGGCGTTTGCCGAATACTTGACCTATGAGGGTCTGGATGTTGTGCTGTATATGCATTGGTTCGCGCGCCGTCTGAGCGAAATGCCAGGCAGTCGCCGGTGGGTGGACATTGCGGTGCACAGCGGCCCCGACGGCAGTGGCCCCTCGTTTGATGCGACCGTTCGCCAACTGCTGGCCACGGCGTACCTGCGTCCGTTGCGCGACGCCGAGCGCGAGATGTCGCCAGGGCGTGGTTCGCGCTTATCGCAGATTCTCAATAACTTTCCCGACATGCGGAAAGGCGCGGCGTTCAACAAGGAGGCACCGCCGGCGGACACGGTTCAGGCAGCGCAACTGAGTTTGGCAGGCCTATCCGAATACCTGCGACACTTGGTAGATCAGCATGACGGCGTCGGCGGCGCGCAAAAGGCCATCAATGCCGACTATCTTGTCCCCCTTTCGCTATCTGGGGAGAACCTGCACGGCCGCATCAGCTTCGCGCAAGGCGGCAGTGAATCGGCTCGATTGCGCCAGATTCTGGAGCGCCTGGAACTTGATCTGCTGGAGGGACCCGATGGCAAGTCCCGAGGCAACTACGGACTCGGTTCGAACAACCTGCTGTTCATGGCCTGTGAGTTGCTGTTGCTCGGCAAGGAGCCCGATGGCTTGCCTTTGCTGCTGATCGAAGAGCCAGAAGCGCACCTCCACCCGCAACGGCAGTTGCGTTTGATGGAATTTCTTGAGGCGACAGCTCAGCCTGTGGCGGACGCAACACGGCGCCCCGTTCAAGTCATCGTCACCAGCCAGAGCCCGAACCTGACCTCGAAGATTCCGTTGAAGAATCTGGTCCTTCTGCACCGGCAGCGCGCTTTTTCTTTAGCTGAAGGGGAGACGAATCTGAGCCCGAGCGACTATCGATTCCTGCAGCGCTTTCTCGACGTCACCAAAGCAAATCTGTTTTTTGCTCGCGGCCTGATTGTGGTCGAAGGTGATGGCGAATCCCTCCTGCTTCCGACGCTCGCCAAACTCCTGGGGAAGGATTTGACCGAGCACGGAGTATCAATCGTCAATGTCGGCGGTACAGGCTTGCGTCGTTACGCCCGTATTCTCCAACGCCGGGATACCACCAAGGGCCTGCTCGCAATCCCGACATCCTGCCTGGCTGACATGGACGTCATGCCCGATTGCGCACCGGTCATTCTGGACCTGGTGGCGGACGATGCTGATCCGAAATGGGCGAATCCCCGGCGCAAGTGGCGCGTCAAGAAGGAGTTCGGCGCCAATGCCGCCGAGCAGCTGCTGGGACTGGCCGCAAAACGCATCAAGCTAACCGCGGACGACGCGCAGAACGTCAAGACCATTGGTAGTAATTCATTTCGACCTCCGATTCGTTTGTGACGTTAACTCTTGTGGGCCCAGTCGTGACGCTCCGGTTGCTGTTGACAGCACCACGCGTAGAGTGCGTCGTAGACGATCATTCCTTGCTTCAGCAATTCGTGATCGTATGAACAACCCTCGCCTAAAGGCGAGGGTTTCGGATTACGGCTCAAGCCGGTAATAGTCGACCTCGCGGTCGACTGAAGTCAAAGTCAAAACCAGCA
>JAYVMZ010000256.1:0-5131 GCA_043758735.1 Betaproteobacteria bacterium | reverse complement strand
TTGCTGGTTTTGACTTTGACTTCAGTCGACCGCGAGGTCGACTATTACCGGCTTGAGCCGTAATCCGAAACCCTCGCCTTTAGGCGAGGGTTGTTCATGACGGGCTCTTTGCGTAACAGGCAGTACACAGCACCGATTACCTCGTCACGGCCCCACCCGTCACGGCTTCATCCCGTCACTCCAGCCGCTCCGCGAGCCGCTTCGCGGTCTGCGCCGAAACGTGCAGTCCCAGTTTCGACCGCCGCCACAGAATGTCCTCCGCCGTCTGCGCCCATTCCTGGGTGACGAGATAGTGGATTTCCGCTTCGTATAGTCCGCCGCCGAAGTCTTCGCCGAGTTCGGCAAGGCTGCGCGCGCCGGCCAGCAGGCGGTCGACGCGGGTGCCGTAGGCGCGGGCATAGCGGCGGGCGAGGGGTTCGGGCAGCCACGCGTTTGCGCGGCGGAATTCGGTGAGGAACGCTTCGAAGTCCGCGTTCGCGATGTCGCCGCCGGGCAGGGGGGTGGGGGCGGTCCAGACGGATTTCATGTGCGACAGGCTGATCGCGAGCGAATCGAGGGCTTCTTCGGCGAGGCGCCGGTAGGTGGTGATTTTTCCGCCGAACACAGAGAGCAGCGGGGCGCTTTCGGACATGGCATCGGACTCGAGAAGATAGTCGCGCGTGACGGCGGACAGGTCGGCCGCTTCGTCAGCCAGCAGCGGACGCACGCCGGAATAGGTCCAGATCACATCGGCCGGGGTAATCGCGCGGGCGAAGTATTGGTTCGCCATCTTGCACAGGTAGCCGATTTCCTCGTTCGTGATCGCGGCATGGGCCGGATCGCCTTGGTATTCGACATCGGTCGTGCCGAGCAAGGTGAATTCGCGCTCATAGGGAATGGCGAACAGGATGCGCTTGTCAGGGTTCTGCAGCAGATAGGCGTGGTCGTGCTCGAACATCCGTTTCACGATGATGTGGCTGCCCTTGGCCAGACGCAGATGCCGCTGCGACTGCTTGCCAAGCACTTGGTCGAGTACTTTCGTGACCCACGGCCCGCTTGCGTTGATGAGCACACGGCAGCGCACGAGCCTGGACGCATGAGCGCCCGCGGGTTGCAAGGTGACGTCCCACATGTCGGCATAGCGCCGAGCGGAAATGCAGCGCGTGCGCGTCAGGATGGTGGCACCGCGTTCCTTGGCGTCGAGCGCGTTAAGCACGACGAGGCGCGCGTCTTCGACCCAGGCGTCGGCATACATGAAGCCTTTCGTAAGTTCCGGCTTGAGCGGTTGTCCTGCCGCGTGCGTGCGCAGGTCGATGCCTTCCGACGCGGGCAACAGTTCGCGCTTGCCGAGGTGGTCGTACAGGAACAAACCGGCGCGGATCATCCACGCCGGTCGCAGGCCCGGGTTGTGCGGCATCACGAACGACAGCGGCCGGATGATGTGGGGCGCGGCGCGCAGCAGCACTTCGCGTTCCTGCAGCGACTTTCGCACCAGGCCGAACTCGTAGTATTCGAGGTAACGCAATCCGCCGTGGATGAGCTTGGTGCTGGCGGAAGAGGTGTGTCCCGCGAGGTCGTCCTGCTCGCAAAGAAGGACGGACAATCCCCGGCCGGCGGCATCGCGCGCGATCCCCGCACCGTTGATGCCCCCGCCGATGATCACCAGATCGTAGGTCGCGCTGTCGCCCGTGAATTCGGTCAAGCTTTTCTCCTCCCGCATCGAAGCTTAACCCATCCCCGCGCCGACCCTGTTCGAGTGTCGCGGTGCATTGGACCCATCCCCACCCCGGCCCGCCCTTTGAAGGGGAGGGGGCTAATGTAGAAACCAGCTTTGGGGAGGGAGATAACAAATAGAATCCCGTCGCGATTCAATCCGGCAATGGCTGTAATATCAAGTGTCGAATTCCCCTCACAATAAACGGGCAGACCATGTCCTGCATCCTCGCTCTGGACCAGGGAACGACCAGTTCCCGCGCGCTGGTTTTCAACCACGACGGCAGCGTGCGCGGCAGCGCGCAGAAGGAATTCCGCCAGATCTTCCCGCGGGCGGGATGGATCGAGCATGACCCGCGTGAGATCCTCGCCTCGCAGACCGGCGTCGCGGCGGAGGCACTGATCCGCGCGGGCGTGTCGGCGCGCGACATCGCGGCGATCGGCATCACCAACCAGCGCGAAACTACCGTGGTGTGGGACCGGGAGACCGGCGTGCCGGTATATAACGCGATCGTCTGGCAGGACCGCCGCACCGCGGCGCATTGCGACCAGCTCAAGGCCGCGGGCAGCGAACCGTTGTTCACGCGCAAGACCGGTCTGGTGCTCGATGCGTATTTTTCCGGGACCAAGCTGCACTGGATCCTCGCCAACGTGCCGGGCGCCCGCGAAAAAGCGCGGGCGGGCAAGCTCGCATTCGGCACGATCGACACCTGGCTCATCTGGCACCTGTCCGGCGGCAAGTCGCACTACACGGACGCGAGCAACGCGTCGCGCACGCTGCTCTACAACATCCACGAGGGTTGTTGGGACGAGGAGTTGCTCGAGATCCTCGACATTCCGCGAGCCGTACTGCCGGAAGTCGGGCCGTCGAGCGGAATGATCGCGCAAACGGCGGGCAACCTGTTCGCCGGCAACATTCCGATCACCGGCGTCGCCGGTGATCAACAGGCGGCCCTGTTCGGGCAATGCTGCTTCAAGCCAGGCATGGTCAAGAATACTTACGGTACCGGTTGCTTCATGCTCATGAATACCGGCAGCCAGGCCAAGGCGTCGCGCAACCGGTTGCTGACGACCGCCGCGTGGACGCGCGGACGTACCGCAAGTTACGCGCTGGAGGGCGGCGTGTTCGTCGGCGGCGCGGTCGTGCAATGGCTGCGCGACGGGCTCGGCATGATCCGCACATCGGCGGAAATCGAGCCGCTTGCAGCGAGCGTGGCGGACAGCGACGGCGTTTATTTTGTGCCGGCGTTCACCGGCCTCGGCGCACCGCATTGGGACCCCTATGCGCGCGGAACGCTGGTTGGCCTCACGCGCGGCACGACGCGTGCGCACATCGCCCGCGCTGCGCTCGACGGCATCGCCTACCAGGTGGCGGACGTGCTCACCGCCATGCAGGCCGACGCCGCGATTCCTGTCACCGAATTGCGCGTGGATGGCGGCGCCGCCGCCAACGATCTGCTGATGCAGTTCCAGGCCGATCTGCTCGGCGTCCCGGTCGTGCGTCCGCGCCAGCTCGAGTCCACCGCCCAGGGCGCGGCTTATCTCGCCGGCCTCGCGGTCGGCTACTGGCAGGACGATGCGGAAATCACTTCCCTATGGAAAGCCGACCGGACGTTTGAACCGTCGATGGACGCGGCGCGGCGTGAGGCGATGCTGGCGGGATGGGCGAAGGCGTTGGGGAGGGCGAAAGGGTGGGTCGAGAAGTCGGGCACGATAGTTACGGATTTTTAAGCTAAAATCGCCCCCTTTTCCAAACATCCGCACGGCTTCACTCATGTCATTGATCGTCCAAAAATACGGCGGCACGTCGGTCGGCTCGGCCGAGCGCATCAAGAACGTCGCGAAGCGCGTCGCCAAATGGAAGGCGGCCGGCTATGACTTGGTCGTGGTGGTTTCGGCCATGTCCGGCGAAACCAACCGGCTGATTGCGCTGGCGAAGGAAATCCAGCCGCATCCGGATCCGCGCGAACTCGACGTGGTCGCCGCCACCGGCGAGCAGGTCACCATCGGCCTGCTGGCGATGGCGCTGATGGAACTCGGCCTCAAGGCGCGCAGTTATACGGGCAGCCAGGTGCGCGTGCTGACCGACCACGCTTACAACAAGGCGCGCATCCTGGAGATCGACGAAAGCAACATCCGCCGCGATCTGAAGGACGGCTATATCGCGGTCGTGGCGGGTTTCCAGGGCGTGGATCGCGACGGCAACGTCACCACGCTGGGCCGCGGCGGATCGGATACGTCGGGTGTGGCGTTCGCCGCCGCGCTGAAGGCGGACGAATGCCAGATCTACACGGACGTGGACGGGGTTTACACGACCGACCCGCGCATCGTGCCCGAGGCGCAACGGCTGAAGACCATCACGTTCGAAGAAATGCTGGAGATGGCCAGCCTCGGCTCCAAGGTTTTGCAAATCCGTTCGGTGGAATTTGCCGGCAAGTACAAGGTGCGGCTGCGCGTGCTCTCGAGCCTGACGCCGCCTGAACTCCCGATCGCTGAAGAAGCGGTTTCGGGAACGCTGATCACTTTTGAGGAAGACGCAGATATGGAACAGGCGCTGGTTTCCGGAGTCGCCTTCAACCGCGATGAAGCAAAGGTAACGGTGGTGGGCGTGCCCGACACGCCCGGGATTGCGTACCAGATCCTCGACCCGATCGCCGAGGCGAACATCGAGGTCGACGTGATCGTGCAGAACATCGGCCGCGACGGGCTGACCGATTTCTCTTTCACGACGCATCGCAACGACCTGAAGAAGACGCTCGATATCCTGGAGAGGGTGCGCAAGCACGTCGGTGCGCGCGAAGTCATCGGCGACGACAAGATCTGCAAGGTCGGCCTGGTTGGCGTGGGCATGCGTTCGCATGTCGGCGTGGCGAGCAAGATGTTCCGCGCGCTGGCGGAAGAGGGCATCAACATCCAGATGATCTCCACGTCTGAAATCAAGATTACGGTCGTGATCGACGAAAAGTACATGGAGCTCGCGGTAAGGGTGCTGCACAAGACCTTCGACCTGGACCAGCCGCGCTAGGCCCGAACCGAAGGGGCCGGCCGCCGGCAACCCGCACTGTATGAACGAAGTTCGGGAAGTGCGCGAACGAAGGCGTTGTTTGTACCTGCGACAACACCTGCTTTACACCGATTTCGTCCGCGACGGGACTACCGATCTACTGCTTCGTAGCAGCGTGGAAGCCGGTGTCGATAAGGCCTCCTGTATTTTTACGACCACGGCGATTAGCTGGGCGAGAACAACAGGTACCTGCATGGCGCGCCATCCACCCTGTCGCCGATCGAACACCGCCGTGTCCCATTGATGTTGCGGCGATCCGACGGCCGGCTTTCGCGCTTCCACGACAGCGTATTTCACGAAAAACGCTCAGGATGCCCCACCGCTTGCGGTGGGGAGGAATGAGCGATCTTGGGGTGGGCTCGATGCCCGCCCCAA
>JAYVMZ010000255.1:0-2861 GCA_043758735.1 Betaproteobacteria bacterium | reverse complement strand
ATCCAGCGGTTGCTCCGCCATGTAGAGCACGGCCTCGCCGACGCGGCTCACGTCCATGGTCGGCTCGATCTTGATTTCGAGGTTGGCCTGCGGCACGCCTTTCGTCATCTTGGCGGCCATCTCGGTCAGTGCATTACCGATGTCAATCTGCGAGCAGGCGATGTCATATTTGCGCCCATCCAGCGAGGCGGATTTCGTCAGCCCGGTCACGGCGTGCTTGGTCGAGGTGTAGGGCATCGAATTCGGACGCGGCGCATGCGCCGAGATCGAACCGTTGTTGATGATCCGTCCGCCGCGCGGATCCTGGTCCTTCATGGTTCGGAACGCTTCCTGGATGCAGAGGAACATGCCGGTCAGATTGATGTCGACCACGTTCTTCCACTGCTCGAATGTCAGGTCCTCGAGCGGGATGGCGGGCGCATTGACGCCGGCATTGTTGAACAGCACGTCGATGCGGCCGAAGGTTTTCCTGGTCGTGGAGAAGAGGGCCTTGACCGAATCCGGGTTGGCTACGTCGGTCTGCACGGCCAATGCGCGCGAGCCGGCGCCCGAGTCCTTCGCCACCTGGTCCAGCACGTCCTTGCGGCGGCCGGCGAGTGCTACGCTATATCCCGCCTTCAGCAGCGCGAGAGTTGCCGCCTTGCCTACGCCGCTGCCCGCGCCGGTGACGATTGCGATCTTGTTCTGTGTGGCCATGTTTGAGCTCCTCCGAACGATTTTTATGGGGTCGTACCAGGACCCGCCATGATACCGCAGCGCGCGTCAGGGCTTATGCTGGAGTCTCAATGGAAAAGACGGGCTGTGCGGCGAACGTACGTCCACGGCGCCTTTCAAGCAGATCGGTGGCGCGCATTGCACCGAACATTTCCGCTGGACCCCACTAAACTTGAGGCCATATGAAAATCTGGCCACTTTTACTGACCCTTTCTCGGCTGATCCTGCTGCCGGCCGCCTGCCTGCAACTGGCGGGGCCGCCCGCATGGGCGGACGATTCGAAGGACGAGGCACTGGCCCGGCTCGCGGCAAGCCACGATCCCGAAATTCCGATCGCGATCGGCCGCGTAGTCATCAAGCAGGCCGGGTTGAAGGTGATCCGGGCCTCACTCGCCGCCCGCGGCCGCGGGCTCGACCTGGGTCCGGACTGGAATCCCGCGGCGCCAGAATGGCGGGCGGCGGAAGCCCAACTCGCGATCCTTGTCGACGGCCTGATCGCAGCCAGGCTGGACGATCCGGCCTGGTTTGGCGAAGGACTTGCCCGCGTGGCTGCCGTTGCTCTGAACGCGGAGGAGGCGGACGAAATCGCCACGCACTTCGCCAGCGAAGGCGGCCGGGAACAAAGGGTCGCGATCGAACTGCTGCTGATGGGCGAAACCGTCCTCGCCAATTACACTTTCACCGACCGGATCGACCATCGTATCCAGGGGCCCGAACGGGAACTCGCGCATCTGCAGGAAATCTGGTCGGCGCGCGAGCCGTTCCGTGTGCGCGATCTTTCGCGCTACCCGGAAGTGGCCCGCTTCGCCGGCAAGAATCCCGGCATCAAATACACCAAGATGCTCGCCATCCAGGGTATCGAAGTCATCACCACCCGCATCGACCTCACCGCCGCGCAAGCCGTGCAAGCGGTCGAAGCTGCCGACATCCAACCCTGCGTCGACGCCTTCCGTTTGCGGAAGGCGGAATCAAGATAATTTTTCACTCCCTCGTCCTTCGCTTTCCTTTGCGTTCCCTTTGCGCCTTCGCGCCTTTGCGGTGAAGAATTGTCCTGGATGGGCGAAGCCCCGCGAGCGTGTAAACAGCGCGAAAATCCTTGCGGAGCAACTTCATGCCGGTCAAGCCGTTCCACCTCGCCTTTCCCGTCACCAGCCTGGAAAACGCGCGGGCCTTCTATGGCGGATTGCTGGGCTGCCCGGAAGGACGCTCGTCGCCGGACTGGGTCGACTTCGATTTCCACGGCCACCAGATCGTGGCCCACCTTTCTCCGGATGCCGGCCACCGGGACACGAACCTGGTCGATGGTGACAACGTGCCGGTGCGCCATTTCGGGGTGGTGTTGCCGATGGATGAATGGCAGAAGCTGGCGGAAAAACTCACGACGGCGGAGATCAATTTTGTCATCGAGCCGCACATCCGTTTCAAGGGTCAGCCCGGCGAACAGGCGACCATGTTTTTTCTCGACCCCTGCGGCAACGCCATCGAGTTCAAGGCCTTCGAAAATCCGGCGATGCTGTTTGCGAAGTAACCGACTCCCTCCCTTTCAAGGGGAGGTTTCGTCGACACGGCGGTCGGGGTTGGCCGTGGGGCGGGAGACGAAACGATGACGCGCTACCCGCAAACGGGTGATTTCATCACTAACGTGTCCGCGCGTCGGGGTGGGGATGGGGAAGCCGTCACGACGCCAGCAGTTTCCTGATCTCCGTATCGACGAACCGCGCATCCTCGGGATTCAGGCCATTGCCGGCCTGGTGTCCCCATACCGACGGAATGACGCGGTAGTGGGCGCCGGGAATCATGGCCGCTTCCGCTTCCACGTCATCCGGCGGGAAATACAAGTCGGTCTGTCCCACCATCACGGTCGCCTTGGCCGTGATCGAGCCCAACGCGCGCTCCAGGCTGCCGTCGAATCCCGGCGTAGCGCCGACGTCGTTGAGTTTCCAGGTCCGCAGCATGGACAGCAGGTTGTTCGCATCGCGCCGCAGGAAGCGCTTTTCCCAGAAGCCCGTGAGGAATTCTTCCAGCGTGTTGAAGCCCATCTGGCGGTGTAACTCAGTGAGGTAAGCCCCCGGCTCTGCCGGGGGACTCACCAAGGTTTGACCTATACGACGGTCATTGTGAATCTGTCGTCTCGACCAAGAGATGGA
>JAYVMZ010000254.1:0-2675 GCA_043758735.1 Betaproteobacteria bacterium | reverse complement strand
AAATCATCCGCTTTACTCGCGACACCGACTGAGTTTTACCGAACGAAACACGGCGTTCCGCACGGCAACATTTTTCTCGACAACCCTTAAAACGCGGGCGTAAACTGCGCCCGCCTTTGCGCCACCGTGAGAGAATGGTCAAGACATTCGCCGACGGCGCTGCCGTGCCAGATGTTTCTGTTCCCGAGGGGATTCTCAGATGGATGATGTTGTAATCGTCGCCGCACTGCGCACCGGTGTCGGCAAGTTCGGCGGCGTGATCGCGGGCGGACAGGAAAGCATGAGCCTCGCGCCGCACGCATTGAATGGCGCGCGCGACGGCTTGCGCATGATGGAGGGCACGCTGATCGATACGATGATCGTCGATGGCCTGTGGGACGTCTACAACCAGTACCATATGGGTGTTACGGCCGAAAACGTCGCCAAGAAATGGGGCGTGTCGCGCCAGGAACAAGACGAGTTCGCCGCGGCGTCCCAGCAGAAAGCGGAAGCCGCCCAGAAAGCCGGCCGCTTCAAGGACGAGATCGTGCCGATCGCCATTTCCACCCGCAAAGGTGACGTGATTTTCGATTCCGACGAATTCATCCGCCATGGCACGACGGTCGAAGCTCTGGCGTCACTGAAGCCGGCGTTCGATAATACCGGCACCGTCACCGCAGGCAATGCACCGGGTATCAACGACGACGCGACCGCCGTGATGATGATGAGCGCAACGAAAGCAAAGGCGCTTGGTCTCAGGGCGCTGGCGCGCATCAAGGCGTGCTCGTCGGCCGGCGTCGATCCGAGCATCATGGGTGTCGGCCCGATCCCGGCGTCGAAGCTGTGCCTCAAGAAAGCCGGCTGGACCGCGCAGGATCTCGACCTGCTGGAAATCAACGAAGCCTTTGCGGCGCAGGCAATCGCCGTCAACCGCGACATGGGCCGGGACACTGCGAAGGTCAACGTGAACGGCGGCGCAATCGCGATCGGCCACCCGATCGGCGCATCCGGCTGCCGCATCCTGGTCACGCTGATTCACGAAATGATCAGGCGCGATGCAAAGAGAGGCCTCGCATCGCTGTGCATCGGCGGTGGCATGGGCGTGGCTCTCGCAATCGAACGAGAGTAAAGAACTAAAACGGGAACCCCGGAGGATACGGAGATCACGGAGGAAAGGACAAGACGTGAACAGAGCCGATGTGATGCAAGGTGGCCACCGTTGCCGGTTGGAGACTTCGTCCAGCCTGCTTCGCCCGGTAATCGTCAGTTCACGAATTTCTCCGTGCCATGCGGGTCCTGCGTTATTCGAAAACTAGAACCTGTATAGGAGAGAGAACATGAACAACGGACGTGAAGTCGTAGTTATTTCCGGCGTGCGCACGGCAATCGGCGATTTTGGCGGAGCGCTGAAGGATTTTGCGCCGACCGACCTGGGTGCACGCTGCGTGCGCGAAGCCTTGGTGCGGGCCAAGGTGGCGCCGGAGGAAGTCGGCCATGTGGTATTCGGCAACGTAATCCATTCCGATACCAAGGACATGTACCTGTCGCGGGTCTGTGGGATCAATGGCGGCATCCCGAAGGAAGTGCCGGCGATGACGGTGAACCGGCTCTGCGGTAGCGGATTGCAGGCCATCATCAGCGCCGCCCAAATCGTGGCGCTGGGCGATGCTGACGTTGCCGTTGCCGGCGGCGCGGAATCGATGAGCCGCGCCAACTATTGGATACCGGCTGCCCGCTGGGGCGCGAAAATGGGCGACAACGTCGTACTGGATTCGCTGACCGGCGCGCTGTCCGATCCGTTCGATGCGATGCACATGGGCGTCACCGCGGAAAACGTCGCAGCGAAATACGGCCTGACGCGAGCACAACAAGACGAGTTCGCGGTCGAGAGCCACCGCCGCGCCGCAAACGCGATCCAGAACGGTTACTTCAAGGGCCAGATCCTGCCGATCGAGATCAAGGACCGCAAAGGCACCAAGCTGTTTGACACGGACGAGCATGTGCGCGCTGATGCTACCGTGGAGAATCTCGGCAAACTCAAAACCGTATTTAAAAAGGATGGCACTGTCACCGCGGGCAACGCCTCCGGCATCAACGACGGCGGGGCCGCAGTTGTCCTGATGGAACGCAAGCTCGCTGAGAAAAAAGGGCTGAAGCCGATGGCGCGCCTGGTCGCTTATGGCCACGCCGGCGTCGAGCCGACACTCATGGGCCTGGGCCCGATCCCGGCAGTCCAGAACGCCATGAAGAAGGCCGGCCTGAAAGTCTCCGACATGGATGTAATAGAATCGAATGAAGCCTTCGCCGCACAAGCCTGCGCCGTCGCGAAGGATCTCGGCTTCGATCCGAAGAAGGTCAACCCGAACGGCGGCGCCGTCGCCCTCGGCCATCCGATCGGCGCCACAGGCTGCATCATCTCCATCAAGGCGCTCTATGAACTGGAGCGCATCAAGGGCAAGTACGCGCTTGTCACCATGTGCATCGGCGGGGGGCAAGGCATCGCTGCGATTTACGAGCGTATCTAACGCTCGTAAATCGCAGCAGGGGCAAGGGACGAGGATCGGGGGCGAGGGAAAACCTCGAACCATTAAAAAAAAGGCTCTTCGGGGATTTGTGTGGGTGATTTTGGACCATTTTAGAGCTTGGGGAGCATGCAAGTGAGGATCTTGAGCCGCAGGTATTCTTCGTCGCGCAGG
>JAYVMZ010000253.1:0-4888 GCA_043758735.1 Betaproteobacteria bacterium | reverse complement strand
ACGGGATTGCCGGTCGCCGATGGGGGCCGGGCGATTTTCCGATTCGCGCGAACCGTTTCGCAGGCGCCTCCCATATTTTTTCCGAAAAGAGGATTTCATGTCCGATCAACACGCCAGTTCCTGCAATCACGACCACGCCGCTGAAGAAACCGCCGCCGCCGAGCAGGAGTCGCCGCAAGTCGACGCAAGCCGCAGGAACTTCGTCTGGGGAACGCTGGCTGCTGGCGGGGCCGCGGTTTCCGCCGCGACGATGTCGATCCCTTATGTATCGACCGCGCAGGCGGAGGGTCTCGACCCGGTCAAAACTGGCGTGCGTAACCACTATTACGTCGCCGCCACCGACAAGACCGTCCATTGGGGATATTTCAGCAAGAAACTCAAGCCGGTGGTTACGATCGATTCGGGTGATTTCGTTACGGTCGAAGCGATCACGCACCATGCCTATGACGACTACGAACGCCTGATCAAGGGCGACCCCGGTGTCGAGAGCATCTTCTACTGGGACAAGAAGAAAAAGAATGTCAATCGTCGCGGCGCCGGACCGATGGATGCGTCGATCAAGGGCCGCGGCGCGGGCGAGGGATTCGGCGTGCACATCTGCACGGGGCCGGTATACGTCAAAGGCGCGGAACTGGGCGACATCCTGGAAGTACGCATTGTCGACGTCAGCCACCGGCCCTGCGCCAATCCTTCCTACAAGGGAAAGAGTTTCGGTGTCAACGCCGCGGCTTGGTGGGGTTTCCACTACAACGACCTGATCGAGGAACCGAAGAAGCGCGAAGTCATCACGATTTATGAGGTCGATGCCACCGGCGAGCGCAGTTGGGCGAAGGCGGTCTACAACTACAAATGGGAACCGCAAACCGATCCGTTTGGCGTCGTCCACAGCATCATCGATTATCCCGGCGTGCCAGTAGACCACAGCCTCGTGAAGGAGAACCACGGCATCCTCAAAGATGTGCGCATTCCGGTGCGCCCGCACTTCGGCGTCATCGGCCTGGCGCCGAAAGAAGCGGACATCGTCGATTCGATTCCGCCGGGACCGTTCGGCGGCAACATCGACAACTGGCGCATTGGCAAGGGCGCCACGATGTATTACCCGGTGCAGGTCAGCGGCGCGTTGTTCTCGGTCGGCGATCCGCATGCGTCGCAGGGTGATTCGGAACTGTGCGGTACGGCAATCGAATCGTCGCTCACCGGAACTTTTCAGCTTATCCTGCACAAGAAGGCCACGCTGGCTGGCACCACGCTCGAAGCACTCGAGTACCCGCTGCTAGAAACCCAGGACGACTGACTGATCCATGGTTACAGCTACGCCAACTATCTGGCGGAACTCGGTCCGAATGCGCAGTCGGAAATCTATTCTAAATCCTCCGTGGACCTGGCATTGCGGGATGCTTTCCGCAAGGTGCGCCATTTCCTCATGACCACGCAGGGCCTGACCGAGGATGAGGCGATTTCGCTGATTACTGTGGGCGTGGACTTCGGCATTACCCAGGTGGTGGACGGAAACTGGGGCGTTCACGCCATCGTCAAGAAGGCATTGTTCGCGGGGAGGTCGGACTTCTGAGCAGAGCATTTCCGGTAACAGACAAAGGGCGCCGTAAGGCGCCCTTTGTGTTGGCGCATGTAAACTGCCTAGCGGTGCATCCCGAAATACAGCCATGTATCCGCAACGCATCGTCTGCCTGACCGAGGAACCGACCGAGGTGCTTTACGCCCTCGGCGAGGAGAGCCGCATCGTCGGTATCTCTGGTTTCACCGTGAGGCCTCCCCGAGCTCGCCGCGAGAAGCCGAAGGTTTCGGCCTTCCTCAGCGCCAAAGTCGACGAAATCATCGAACTGAAGCCCGACCTTGCAATCGGCTTTTCCGACATCCAGGCCGATATCGCACAGGCGCTGATCAAGCGCGGCGTCGAGGTCTGGATCAGCAACCATCGCTCCGTCGAAGGCATTCTCGGCTACGTGCGCCGCCTGGGCGCGATGGTCGGCGTGGCTGAAAAGGCGGACACGTACGCGCGGAAGCTGGAAGACCACGTGGATTCCGTACACAAACACGTGGGAAATCTCGATAGAAGGCCACGCGTTTATTTCGAGGAATGGGACGAACCGCAGATCAGTTGCATCCGATGGGTCAGTGAACTGGTCGGGATTGCGGGCGGTGACGACATTTTTCCGGAGCGCGCTGCCGCCGGCCTGGCGAAGGACCGCATCCTCGCGGATCCGAAGGAAGTCATCGAACGCGCGCCGGACATCATCTTCGGTTCCTGGTGCGGAAAAAAATTCCGTCCGGAGCGCGTCGCCGCCCGGGAAGGCTATGCTGTCATTCCGGCCGTGCGCGACGGCGAACTGCATGAAGTCAAATCGCCGCTTATCCTGCAGCCGGGACCGGCAGCGCTGACCGATGGGCTGGACGCGCTGCATGCAGTGATTTCACGCTGGGCCGGAAAATAAGACCATAACCTATAGAGGAGCACGAATGAATTCAGATCAGGACGGAATCCGGAAGCTCACATTCGAGAGCGTCCGGGTGAGGGCGGTTTCGGTGCCCCTGCGCAGGCCGATCATCGCGAAGGTCGGCGAGTACGCGCACTGGCCGTTCGTCCTGATCGACGTGCAAACCAGGGAAGGCATCGTCGGCCGCAGCTATCTGGAACCTTACCTGCAGAAATCCGTAATGCCGATTACCCGGATGATCGAGGATCTGGGCGAATCGCTGAAGGGGCAGGTTCTGGCGCCGCTCGATGCCTATCGCGATGCGATGAAGACGCTGCATCTCAACGGCAGGGAGGGCATGACCCTCATTGCCATCTCGGGCGTGGATATGGCGATCTGGGATGCACTGGCCAAATCGGCCGCCATGCCGCTGGCCGTGTTGCTCGGCGGAACGACGGGTAATGTGCGCGCCTACAACACCAATGGACTCTGGCTGAGGCCTCTGGGCAAGCTTGCACGTGAAGCGGAGGAGTTGGTGGCGGAGGGCGGGTTCAAGGCCATCAAGATGCGCCTGGGCCGGTCAACTCTCAAGGAAGACATCGCCGCGATCGCAGAGGTGCGACAGGCGGTGGGCGAGAATGTGCAACTGATGTGCGATTTCAACCAGGGCCTCGCTTTCGGGGATGCGCTTCTACGCCTGCATGGCCTGGACGACCAGGGCCTGGTCTGGTTCGAAGAGCCGATCGCTTACGACAACTACGACGGTTGCGCGCAACTCGCGCGTGAAATGAAAACCCCGCTTCAGATCGGGGAGAATATTTATGGACCGCGCGAGTTCTACAAAGCCGTCAAGGCCGGAGCAGCGGACCTCTACATGCCGGACTTGATGCGCATCGGCGGCGTGACAGGCTGGATGAGGGCGGCGGCGATTGCCGGTGCGGCGGGTCTTCCGCTTTCCAGCCACCTCTATCCGGCGATTTCCGCGCAACTGCTGCGCGTCAGCGAATCGGCCGATTGGCTGGAGTGGTCGGACTGGGCCGAACCCATCCTCGCGGAACCCTTAAGAGCGAAAGACGGCCAGGTTACCGTAGGCGCGAAAGCCGGCAACGGACTGGAGTGGAACGAAGCGGCTGTGAAACGCTACGCGCTTTAGCTTTCTCCCCACCACTCGGCGTGATGGACCTCACTGTTGCTCTGACGCTCGCGGATCGGGTTCGCACGCCCATCCCGCGTTCGTTCGCCTCTGACCTGAGCGTCCGTGACTTCATGGTACGAGGCCGCGATGCCGGCGGCTGATTACAAAAGTGCCGTGCATGGATGCGTCGTGTACTAACCCCGTCAGGCTCCACCACGGGCACCAAACGCTTAATAAAATCTTAGAAATGTATAAAAAACATTAACATATAAAAAAGATTGAACTCTGAATTCAGAGTGCTAAACTTTGGCCCGTCTATAAAGCTTTTCCTTGGCCTCCGTCAGATGCACGTACTAACAACCCAGCCCACGCTTGTAGAGCAGGTCTATCAGGCGATCCTTTCCGAAATATCCGAAGGAAAATTTGGCCTGGACAGCAGGCTTATCCAGGAGGAGATCGCGGAATCATTGGGGGTGTCCCGGCAGCCGGTGCAGCAGGCCTTGCTGCTGCTGCGCAGCCACGGATTGCTGCGCGATGCGCCCGGGCGCGGCCTGATGGTCCCCCCTCTCGATCCGGAGCACGTGCGCAATCTCTACGAAGTGCGCGGCATGCTCGACGGACTCGCGAGCAGTAAGGCTGCGGAACGCAGCAGCGATCTGGCGGGGAAGGAAGGTCCGGCCTTTGTTGCCCGCGGACGCGAAGCGGTGGCGAGTCGCTCGATCGCCCGCATGATTGCGACTGACATGGACTTTCACTTCTTCCTGTACAGCCTGTCCGGTAATCCGCTGGTAGCCGAGATGAGCGCGGCACACTGGAGCTACCTGCGGCGGGTCATGGGCGAAGTGCTGTTGCACGGCGAAACGCCGGGCGACATCTGGGATCAGCACGAGGCGATCTTGAACGCCGTGATCGCCGCCGACCCGCGCGAGGCCGAAACGATCGCGCGCCACCACATTTCACACGCGTCGGACACGCTCGTCGCCGGCCTCGCCAACTATCCCAAGGTCGAGGCGATTGCCGTCGCCTCGCGCCGTCGACGTAACTGATCGAGCGAACACGCTACAGACCCAATGGCAACCGGGAGAGATGTCATGAAAACACCCTTCAGCCCCTTGAAAGCAGGTGCATGCGGATGCGACGGTGAGCCAGAGGGTCTCATCGACGATTCCCGTCGCCGGTTATTCCGGATCGTGACCGGAATCGCGGTCGGCGCGGGCGGCATGGGACGAGCCTTGGCTCAGGCCGAGCTGTCGACCCAGAATGGTGACCGCTTCGTGAAGGTCACTGCGGAAGGCGATCCGGTGGCCCTGCGGGCGGC
>JAYVMZ010000252.1:0-17814 GCA_043758735.1 Betaproteobacteria bacterium | reverse complement strand
CCAGCGCGGAAATCCGCCTGTTTCGCGCAAAAAACCGGCATCAAGTCAAGAATATTCTTGCCCTGTGTGGCAAGGGAAGGCTTGCCCCGGAACGCCTCGGAGCGCACACTACGCGGCCCCACTCGAAAGCCCTCCAGGATACCCGGATGAACACATCGATTCTTCAATTTCTGAGAGCCAACGGCGAGCAGCTGGACGCCGATATCGCCAAGGCATTGCACATGCCGAAGCCGCAGGTTTTGAACCATATTGCCGAACTCTCCGCCTTGGGCGAAGTGATCTGCTGCCGCGTGACGCGATTCGTCGGCGGCAAGAAGGTCGAGGGCGTGAGCTGCCGACTCTCCGCCTATGTGCCGCCGAAAGCGACGGGCCCCAAGCCCGGCGCGAAGCGTGCCGCCAGCGCGAACGCCAATCTCAGCAATACGGAAGCGCATATCGTCTAAGGCAAGCGATGCACCTGGATGCCACGGATCGAACGTAGGGAATCCAGGCGTGCAGGAATCAGATAAAACGGGCACCGGTCAGTGCCCGTTTCTTTTTTGGGGTTCCGATTCAGCGTGCCATTTCGGCGTTCCCATGCGCCAATCGGCAGTGCGCGGTTGACATCGCATCGTCGGGCATTACACTTCGTTGCGTCAGAGTCCCGAAGGCCGCGCACCTCCCGAAGCGGTCCGCACAGTCCACCGAGGAGCCGATGATGAAACTGAATCGTCATGCATTCCGCGTTCGTCCGGGAATGCGCCAGGGCCTGCAAACGGGAATACCGATCCCGACCCGCCTGGTTTCCAACGAAGAATTCACGCCGCTACCCCAGACCATCGCCCAGCGCGAAGTCGAAGGCCGGATTCTTGCCGACGCGGCACGTCTGGCGCCAAAGCTCGGACTGACCCGCCGGGAATTCTTGCGCACAAGCGGCGGGATGGTGACGTCGTTCCTGGCGATGAATGCGGTCTTCGGTCAGTTCTTCACTGTTTCCGAAGTCGAAGCGGCGGATCAGGCGGCCATGCGCGAACTCAAAGCCGGATCGCCCTTCATTTTCGACCTGCAGCTTCACTACGTGGGGGCAGGATACGACCCCGCCAATGCGGAAGCCGACCGCAAGGGGGCCGTGGCCAGAGGCGGGTTGCTGCGCCTGCGGGGACGGGCCAAGGAAATGAATCCGGCGCTGCAGTCCGACAGCGGCACCATCGCTGACCTTTCCTGGCAGAACTTCATCAAGGAAGTGTTTTTCGACAGCGAAACCGCGATCGGCCTGATCTCCACGCCACCCGGACCTTATCCCAACGAGGCCGTGGTTCCGCCGAAAGAGATGACGCATATCCGGGACGAGATCAACCGCATCACGCAGTCGCGCCGCATGCTCGCGCACGGCCTGGTGACGCCGCAATTGGGCAAGGCCGATCTCGACTTCATGCAAATGCAGGCGGAAACGCTGAAGGTCGACGCCTGGAAGGCCTACACCGGTTCCTGTCCGCGCGGGTTCGAGCACGGCTGGTTTCTCGACGACGAGAAAATCGCGTATCCGATGCTGGAGAAAGCGCGGCAACTCGGCGTCAAGCGCCTGTGCGTGCACAAGGGCCTGCCGCTCGGCACCGTCGCCGACTACAACCATCCGCGCGATCTCATCAAGGCGGCGAAGGATTTTCCCGACATCAATTTTCTGGCCTACCACTCCGGTTTGCTGGGCGTGTCGTCGGTGAATGGCGCGGACGTACCCTGGACCACCGAGTTCTGTGCGATGAAGAAGAAGGCGCCAGGCATCAAGAATATCTATATGGAACTGGGCTCCACTTTTGCCCAGCTCGTCACGACCAATCCGACGGCGTGCGCGCACCTGCTGGGCCAGATCGTCGATGCATTCGGCGCCGACCATGTGCTTTGGGGAACCGACTCGATCTGGTACGGCTCACCGCAGTGGCAAATCGAAGCATTCCGGCGTTTCCAGATTCCCGATGAGCTGATGCAGAAACACGGCTACGCGCCGTTGACGGCTTCGGTCAAAGAGCAGATCTTCGGATTGAACGGCGCGCGGGTATTCGGCGTCGACGTGAGTGCGAAGCGCAATGAAATCCCCGGTGATTACCTCAGCCAGATGAAAATGGGTTACCTGGAGGAGGGCGCGGATCCGAGCCACCGCTTTTACGGGTGGGTCGCGGCCTGAAGAAGCGGCCTGCTTCCATGTAATGAGCGCGCGTTACCGGACCCTCTATGCCACTGCCGGTGCCGCGAGACCTTCCTGCTCGCAGGTCGGGGCAACGTCCGATACGGTGGCTCGCTGCATGTCCCGCGGCCAGCGCAAGTCGTCGTAACCTCTGCCGCGATGCATGGTGCAGCGGTTGTCCCACATCACCAGGTCATGCAGTCGCCAGCGGTGCGTGTAGACGAACTGCCGCTGCGTCGCGTGGTCGATGAGTTGCTGCAGCAACGCCTTGCCTTCGTCTTCGTTCATGCCGAAGATTCGTCCGGCATGCGAGGCGAGATACAGCCCGGTACGCCCGGATCCGGCGTGCTTGCGGACAAGCGCCTGCGGCACGGGCGGCAGCGTCTGGTTTTCCTCGTCTGAAAAGTCGGTGAAGCCGAGTTTCTTGCGCGAATACATGATGGCATGTTCGGCCACCAGGTTGCGCAGGCGCAGCTTCATGTCGGCCGGCAGTGCATCGTAGGCGGCCCGCATGTCTGCAAACTCCGTTTGTCCGCCAACCGGCGGAATGCTGCGACCGTACAGAAGCGACGCTTTCGCCGGCAGGCGGCGGAACGAGCTGTCCGTGTGCCACATACGGTTGCCCATCTCGAACATTCGCTTGCGGCTTTCCTTACCCCAGATCTGATCGTCCTGGCTGAGGTTCGACACGTCCGCGATTTCGGCGCGCACACGTAACTTCGCGTCGCTGCGGGCGGCATGGATGGTGGTTTCCAGCGGGCCGAAGTTGCGCGCGAAATCCAGGTGCTGGTCGGTCGACAGGTGCTGATCCGGAAACACCAGCACGGAGTAATTGTTGAATGCTGTTTCTATTTCAGTGCGGTCCGCGGCGGACCGCGGTTTCGAGAGATCGACATCGCCGATCTCAGCGGCGAAATTTTCGGTAACGGGGTAAACAGTCATTTTTGCGCCTCCGTTTTTTGTCGACGGGATAGGCAGGAACTATAACGCCACGATCGCGGGTGTCAATCGGGCTGCTACCGCTCTACGAAACCTGAAGCACAGATCTATTTTTACCACAGGCACGAAGGACACGAAGAAACGCGAAGAAGTACAGTTAAAAAAATGGCCGACGACTGTTTGTATTCCTCGTATCGTGGATGCCACCTTAATATGAGCAGCGAAAATCTTAAAGCTTTTCT
Organism: Betaproteobacteria bacterium; assembly: GCA_043758735.1. Classification (GTDB taxonomy): domain Bacteria; phylum Pseudomonadota; class Gammaproteobacteria; order Burkholderiales; family JACQAP01; genus JACQAP01. Next base: position 14,472 of record JAYVMZ010000252.1, on the reverse strand, counting down.
TCTTGTCCCTTCGTGCCTCAAGGGAACACTCATATCAGACCGACAATGGGGAAAATGTCTACGGCCGCGCAGGCGTTCCGAGAGCGAGGATATTAGTCCTGGTGGTGGTGACGCGTCCTTCGGAAGAAGTGCGGTCCGGCTCGACGACCGTGGAAGGCCCCGCCGCGGTGGCGACGGTGACCCGCAGCCCGGACGTCAACGAAGTGCACGGCCGCTCGTAATGCCGGTACCCCGTTAGCGGCTGCGCCTCTAACGGGGGCACTACCGGGCGGTTCCAATGTCCAACGGGCTTATCCACTGCCCAGATTGGACGCCCGGAATGAGCCTCGACCGTCCGCGCAAGCATTTCTCGATGATCCGCGGCATGCATCTGGCGGATCTGTTCACCCTGGGCAATGCCGCTTGTGGCGTGGGCGGCGTATTCTGCGCCATGGTCTTTGTCGGAAGCCAATCCCTGGCGCATTTCATGGCAGCCGCAGTGCTCGCGCCCGCGGCCTTCCTATTCGATGTGCTCGATGGCCGCATTGCGCGCTGGCGGCACACCCATTCCGCGCTCGGGCGAGAGCTGGATTCGCTGGCGGACGTCATTTCTTTCGGCATCGCACCGGCCGCGCTTGGCTTCGCGGCCGGCCTGCGCGGCGGGTGGGACTGGCTGGTACTGATTTACTTCGTGTGCTGCGGAGTCAGCCGCCTTGCCCGCTACAACGTAACGGCGGAAGAACTTTCCGAAGGCGCTGACAAGGTCGCTTACTTCGAAGGCACGCCGATTCCCACCAGCGTGGTGCTTACGGGCGTGCTTGCCCTGGCCGCGTGGCGGGACCGCCTGGGCGATGATCTCTATTGGGGAGTCTGGACGCTGGGCCCTGCGGACCTGCATCCGCTGGTGCTGCTGTTCGCGTTGTCCGGTACCTTGATGATCAGCAAGACGCTGCGGATTCCGAAGTTGTAGCTATTATTTTGGCGCGGACCGATCGGGTATGGGCATGAAACGGACACCCGGCGGCGCCCGCTTTTTATCTGGTCTGCCGGCACTGCGGCTTGAGCAATGGTCGATGGGATCGTTGCTGCCGAGGGGAGCAGTCGTTTTTTCCTGCAGGCATTCCGGCCTTTAGCCGACCAGACTCCTGAACCTTGTGGTTGATCCAGTTCCAGAGTGCCGCCGACCGGTGTTGCCTTGGTTGTCTCTCACGGGATCACCTCCTTTCAAAGTTGCGAGGCTCCAGTTTAGCAAAAAGGATGTGAACTTCAAGTCGTCGGAAATCCGGTAGGCTGCAGGGCAATTGAATTAAACTTGCTCGTTATCGCACATCATCGCAGCCGCGCCGTCTCGGCGCAGACAGGGCCCCCATCAAAACCCCGCCAAGAATCCAGCCGCTCGTCGAAGAAGGCCTCGTCGACGAAGTCATCGGCCAGCTCATGAGCGGCAAGGAAGCGATCGTCTATGTCGTGCGTTGCGGTGAGGAGATCCGCTGCGCGAAGGTGTACAAGGAGGCCAACAAGCGCAGTTTCCGCCAGGCCGTTCAGTACACTGAGGGCCGCAAGGTCAAGAACAGCCGCCGTGCCCGCGCCATGGAGAAGGGTTCCCGCTACGGCCGCAAGGAGCAGGAGGAAGCCTGGCAGAACGCAGAGGCCGACGCTTTGCGGCGCCTTGCCGCAGCCGCGGTGCGCGTTCCGGAACCGTACAACTTTCTCGACGGCGTGCTGCTGATGGAACTCGTGAAAGACGAGAACGGCAACGCCGCACCGCGATTGAACGATCTGACCCTAACGCCGGAATTGGCGCGCGAATACCACCACATGCTGGTCATGCAAGTCGTGCGCATGCTCTGCGCGGGCATCGTCCACGGCGACCTGTCCGAATACAACGTGCTCGTCGGCAGCGACGGGCCGGTCATCATCGACCTGCCGCAGGCCGTCGACGCCGCCGGCAACAACAGCGCCGAAGCCATGCTCGAACGCGACGTGGACAACCTGACTGCGTACTTTGGGCGCTTCGCCCCGGAACTGCGCACCACCGACTATGGCAAGGAAATCTGGTCGATTTACCAGAGCGGAACGCTGCAACCGGATGTCGTACTGACCGGTTGTTTCGAGCGCAGTGAAGTCCCGGTCGATGTCGATGCCGTCATCCGCGAAATCGACGACGTGGTGAAGGAGGAAGCGGTGCGCCAGCGCTACAAGGAAGCCCTGGCCCTCGAGAAGTAAGCCTCGATCGGGAACTTCAAGCGGACTACGGACTCCCTCTCAGGAGGTCCAGTCCTCAATCTCACCACGAAGACACGAAGGAATCATCATGGTCAAGAAGGCATGGGCAGTCTGGAAAGGCAGCATCAAGGAGGGCGGCGGCACCATTTCCACGGAAACCGGCGTGCTAAGGGAAGCGCCTTACGGTTTCAAATCCCGTTTTGAAAACGGCAAGGGTACCAATCCGGAAGAACTGATCGGCGCTGCGCATGCGGGCTGTTTCTCGATGGCATTCTCCCTGATGCTCGGCACGGCGGGCCTGACCCCGGAAAAAATCGAGACGCACGCCGACGTCACGCTCGACAAGGTCGGCGAGGGCTTCGAGATCACCAAGAGCCATCTGACCGTAACGGCAAAGATTCCCGGCGCCACTGAAGCGCAGTTCCAGGATATCGCCGCCAAGGCTAAGGCCGGCTGCCCGGTGTCGAAGCTGCTGAAAGCGCAGATCACGATGAATGCGAAGCTCGAAGGCTGAACGCAGTTCAGCTTTCGAGAAAGTGAAAGGGAAAAGGGTAAAGGTTAAAGTGAAAAACCATCGTTACAACTTGGCAAGGCCACACTAAGGGTTAACACTTTTATTTTTTCCCTCGCTTGCGCCTAAGCGGAAGCCGGAACGAGCCGCAGGCGGGTGATTTCGGACGGCGCGCCGAAGCGCTTGGGCGGGCCCCAGTACCCCGTGCCGCGGCTGACGTAGACCCAGAGGCTGTCCAGCCGGTGCAGTCCGGCAGCAAACGGCTCGACCAGTTTCACCAGCAGATTCCACGGAAAGAACTGTCCACCATGCGTGTGGCCGGAGAGCTGCACGTCGAAGCCGGCTTTGGCAGCGGCAAAGGCAGATCGCGGCTGGTGCGCAAGCAGGACCCTGACCCCCGCGCTTGTCGGCGCGCCTGCAATCGCCGCAGCCGGATCGCTGCGCTGCGCCGGGTCGAAATGATGCGCGCTGTAGTCCGTTACGCCCGCGATGACCACCGCTTCGCCGTCGTGTTCAAGCACGACGTGCTCATTGAGCAGAACGCAAAGGCCCAGGCGGTGCATCTCCGCGATCCACGCATTCGCGCCGGAGTAGTACTCGTGGTTGCCGGTGACGAAGAAAGTGCCGTGCCGGGAGGCGAGCTGGCGGAGCGGCTGCGTGTGCGAGGAAAGCCGCTGCACGCTCCCATCCACCAGGTCGCCGGTAATCGCAATCATGTCCGCGTCCAGCGCGTTCACGGCATCGACGATCCTGCTCACGTAGCCGTTCTTGATCGTTGTGCCGACATGGATGTCGCTGATCTGGACGATGCTGAAGCCATGCAACTGCGCCGGCAGTCCCGCAATGGGGACGTCGACATTCCTGACCACGGCGCGGCGGCGCGCATTGATGAATCCGACGAAAGTCAGAAACAACGCGACGACCGGAACGGCTGCCGCGCTCCAGACGTGCAGTTGGTGAAGCAGAGCTTCCTGGCCCGACAGCCAGATGCTTGCGGCGGCTGCCGCAAGCAGGATAAGCTCGCGCAGCAGGGTGAGGACGAGCAGCGACGAGAAAAATCCCATTGCCAGGAAACCTGCGCCGGCCATGTGGTCCGACATCGGACTGTGCTTGTTGCGCCTCGCGAACTCGCCGAACGGCATCGCGCTGGCCGACAAAACAAGCAGGAAAATCATTGCAATGGCTGCGCCTGCGCCAAACGGAAGGTCGTCCATCAGACGCCATCCAATATATACATGGACCAGCACGACGATTGTTATCAGACGGAGCATGGAAGCCCGTATTCCCGGGCGCAACAGATAGCCCCGTGCCTTACGGGGCGGCCCCTTGGAAATTGGGGGCCAAGGCGACGAACGCAAGAGCTTTCGACCAGGAAGCCTGTACTTCTTCCCCCGCAGACGGCGCTCTTTGGTAAGGTTTCGTTCTTTCGGGGAGGTTATGCGATGGGTGGATTCGTAGAATATGAACAATACGATGCGCTTGGGCTGGCCGACCTGGTGAGGCGCAGGCAGATTACGCCGGAGGAATTGCTCGATGCCGCGATCGAGCGTGTCGAGGCGCGTAACCCGGCGATCAACGCCGTGACCATGAAGCTCTACGACTACGGTCGGAAGATGATCGCCGATGGATTGCCCGACGGACCATTCCGCGGCGTACCTTTCCTGATGAAGGATCTCACTTCGCCGATCGCAGGCGTGCGCATGACGCGCGGCTCGAAATTTTTCGCCGATACGCCGCCTTCGCCCGCGGACAGCGAGCATGTGAAGCGCCTGAGGAAAGCCGGCCTGGTCATTTTCGGCCGTACGAATACCTGCGAACTGGGATTGTCGCTGACCTGCGAGCCGCAACTGCATGGTCCGACGCGCAACCCCTGGAACGTCGCGCATATTTCCGGCGGTTCCAGCGGCGGGGCGGCTGCGGCCGTCGGTGCGCGCATGCTGCCGATGGCGCACGCTTCCGATGGCTTCGGCTCGATTCGCGCGCCTGCCGCCTGCTGCGGACTCGTTGGCCTGAAGCCGACCCGCAGCCGCAACACCTTTGCGCCTTTCGCTGGCGAGGGACTTGGTGCCGTGTCCACCGAGCACGCGGTCAGTCTCACCGTGCGCGATACGGCGGCATTGCTCGACGCAACGCGCGGCGCCGGCGCAGGAGATCCTTATGTCGCGCCGTTGCCCGGCCGTCCCTATCTGGAGGAAGCAGGCGCAAAGCCGACCAGGCTGAAAATCGCCTGGACCGCGAAAGCGCCCAACGGCGCGAAAGTCGATGCCGAGTGCCTGCGCCTGCTCGAAGAGACGGTACGGCTTTGCATCGATCTCGGCCATCACGTCGAGGAGCGCGATCCGGAAGTCGAAGGCGCCGCGATCGTGCCTGCGTTTCTCACCCTGGCTGCCGCAAACACCGTAGTCAATCTCGCCAGTCATCCCACCGCGGGACGGCCGGCGCGCGAAGGGGAAGTGGAGCGCATCACCTGGCTGACGGCGAAAATGGGCGAAAGCATCAGCGCTCCAGACTACGTTCGTGCCACGCAAACGGCGCATCGCCTGGGCCGCCAGATGGCCGCATTCCACTCGGAGTGGGATGTGCTGCTGACCCCGGGGCTTGCTTCGCCCGCGGTGAAACTTGGCTGGCTCGACATGATGATGGAGGATGTGAACGAGTACTGGCGCCGCGTGTTTCATTTCTCGCCGTTCACGGTCTGGTTCAATCTCACAGGCCAGCCAGGGCTGATGCTGCCGCTGGGACATAGCGGCGGCGGGCTGCCGCTGGCAGTCCAGCTGGTCGGGCGCTATGGCGACGAATCCACGCTGATCCGGCTCGGCTCGCAACTCGAAGCCGCGCGCCCGTGGTTCGGGCGCAAGCCCGCGCTCGCGGCTTGAGCATGCAAGTACAAGCTCGCGCATGCAGGTACAAGACGAGGGCGCCAGGGCACGATAGTTTGCCCGCAGTTGATTGAATTTGACCCGGCCGGGAGGATTTCATGGCAGACGCGCAAGAGACTTCGAAAGCGGACCTGAAGGGCGGTATCCCGTTCGACGAACTGGCGGACGGAGGCATGGTCGTCGGGCTTGTCGCTGACGAAGAAGTGATCCTCGCACGCCGTGGCGGCGAAGTCTTCGCCGTCGGTGCGCATTGCACGCATTACCATGCGCCGCTCGCGGACGGGCTGATGGTTGGCGACACATTGCGCTGTCCGTGGCATCACGCCTGTTTCAGCTTACGCACCGGCGAAGCGCTGCGCGCGCCCGCGCTGGATCCGATCGAGCGCTGGCGCGTCGAGCGCGTGGGTGAAAAAGTCTTCGTGCGAGAAAAAATCTCCGCAGCGGTTGCAAAGTCCCCATCGCCAGGCGCGCCGGCATCTGTCGTCATCGTGGGTGGCGGCGCTGCCGGCCTGGCCGCCGCGGACATGCTGCGTCTCGAGGGTTACCAAGGCAAAGTGACGCTGATCAGCGCCGACGAGGCGCCACCTTGCGATCGGCCGAATCTATCCAAGGACTACCTCGCTGGAACGGCGCAGGAGGACTGGATTCCGCTGCGGTCTGCTGCGTACTACGAAGACAATCGCATCGACCTCGTGCTCGATTCCCGCGTGTCGTCCATAGACACGAAAGGCAAGCGCGTACAACTCGCGAATGGCAATACCCACGAGTTCGGCGCTTTGCTGCTCGCCACCGGGGCCGACCCGGTGCGATTGCTGGTTCCTGGTGCGACTGACGCCCAGATCCATTATCTGCGCACATTCGCCGATTCGCGGGCGATCGTCGCCAGGGCCGCATCCGCAAAACGCGCGGTGGTCGTCGGCGCAAGTTTCATCGGCCTCGAAGTCGCCGCCTCGTTGCGCACGCGCGGGATCGAAGTGCATGTCGTCGCGCCGGACAAGACGCCGCTGGAGCGCGTCATGGGAGCGGAGGTCGGCACATACATACGCAAGGTGCACGAGTCGCACGGCGTGATTTTCCATTTGGGTCAAACCGTCAGCCGTGTGGAAGGCGGCCGCGCGATATTGAGCGATGGCGGCGCGGTCGACATGGATTTCATCGTCCTCGGCGTAGGCGTGCGGCCGGCGATCGCGCTGGGGGAGCAGGCCGGACTGGCTGTGGATCGCGGCGTCTGCGTAAACGAATTCCTTGAAACCAGCGCGCCGGGAATATTCGCCGCGGGCGACATCGCGCGCTGGCCCGATCCGCATTCCGGCGAACGCATCCGCGTCGAACACTGGGTAGTGGCCGAGCGCCAGGGCCAGGTCGCGGCGAAGAATATCCTCGGCCAGCGCGTGCGCTACGACGCCGTGCCGTTTTTCTGGAGCCAGCACTACGACGTGGCCATCAATTACGTCGGCCATGCGGAAAAATGGGATGCCGTCGAGATCGACGGTTCACTGGATGCGAACGACTGCGCTGTAACTTACAAACAGGGCGGCCGCACGCTCGCCGTCGCGACAATCTACCGCGACTTGCAGAGCCTGCAGGTGGAACTGGCGATGGAACAGAAAGCACTGACATGACTTCGTCGACGACCAGGGCGTGGCCGGCACTGCGGCTCGAGGCGTGGCGGGATACCTGTGTTTTACGCGTATGCGGCACTGGAGCCGGCTGGCTTCAAGGACATCGCGGTTCGGCCGGCGGCTGCGTACTACACTACAGCAAGGATCTCTCCGAGTTCATCCTGCCGTATGAAGCAGTGCGCAACGCGTCGTCTCCGGAGAAGGAACTCACCGCATTGTTTGAAAGCACATATGACCCGGCGGCCCGCCTCGCAAGCTGGGACCGCGCCGGCCTGGAACGAACACAGGACACGACGAAATGAACGAAAGATTTTCCGGCAAGGTTGCGCTGGTGGCGGGCGGTACGGGTGGACTGGGGCGCGCGGTGAGCCTGGCTTTTCTGCAGGAAGGCGCGAAAGTGGCTGTGACGTATCGCAAGCAGGACGAGTTCGATGCCCTGAAGCAGGCGGCGCGTTCCAACGATTCCCGGCTCGGCGGGCATGTTACCGATGTCACAGACGAAAGCGCCGTCAGCCGGTTGGTTGACAAGATCCTCTCCGAACACGGACGGCTGGATGCGTTGGTGAATGCGGTTGGCGGCTATGCCGGCGGAAATAAATTGTGGGATTCCGAGGCGCGGGTGCTGGACCAGATGCTGGCATTGAACCTGCGCTCGGGCTATGCGTTGTCGCGAGCGGCAGTGCCGGCCATGCTGAAACAAAATCATGGCGCCATCGTCAACATTGCCGCAAAGGCGGCGATCGATCATCCCGCCGGTGCGGCGGCTTATGCCGCATCGAAAGCGGCAGCGATCGCGCTGCTCGATTCCCTCGCCGCGGACCTGAAAGGCAGCGGCGTGCGGGTGAACTCGGTTCTGCCCTCCATCATCGACACCGAAGCCAACCGCAAGGCCATGCCCGAATCGGACTTCGCGCTCTGGCCGAAACCCGAAGACATCGCACGCGTCATCCTGTTCCTCTGCAGCGACGACGCCAGGGTCATCCACGGCGCTGCCATTCCGGTTTACGGGGATAGCTAAGGCCGCGTGCGCCTAGCGGTGCTCTTTTGCGCCCGGTGCCGGCACGGCGAATTCGCGACGGCACACTTCAGCCAGCCTGGCGACGCCTTCGCGGATCACTTGCTCTGAGGGGTGGGCGAAACACAGCCGGATCCGTTTCTGTCCGGCGCCGGCATCGGTCATCCATTCGGCGCCAGGATTGACCGATACGCCGGATTGCAGCGCGAGTTGCGTCAGGCGCGTTGTGTCGACTCGGTCCGGCAACTTCACCCAGAGAAAAATCCCGCCTTCGGGATCGTCGAATTCGGCCGCTTCTCCGAATTGCGCGCGCAGCGATTCGATCATCACATCGAGCTTGCGTCTCAGGGTTTTCCTCAATGTGCGCACATGCGCCTCGAAATGGGCCGGACAATATTCCGCGAGGATCATCTGCTCGACGGCGCCGGATCCGCCGTCGCTCTTGATGGCGAGGACGCGGCTCATCACCGGCCAGCCGGCGACCAGATAACCGATGCGCAGCGCCGGCGCGATCGATTTGGAAAAAGAGCCGATGTGGATGACGCCATCGTCATTGCTCATGCCGCGCATGGCCTGCGGTCGTGCACCTTGCCAGACGAGGTCCGCGTAACACTCGTCCTCGAAGACCGGCACGCCGTATTCCTCGGATAGTCCGAGGATCTCCGTGCGCCTTTGCTTGCTCATCACGGTGGCAGTGGGATTCTGCACGGTTGGAATCGTGTAAATATATTTCGGACGGATGCCGCGGCGTTTTAGATCCGCTAGCGCGGTCTTCAGCGCGGCGCTGCTGAGGCCGTCATCATCGACCTCGACGCCGACGATGTTCACGCCCAGGCGCTGCAACCGCGTGATGGCGCCGCCGTAAGTCATTTGCTCGACGATGACCGTATCGCCGGAAGAAAGCAGCACCTGGTTGACAAGGTCCAGGCCTTGCAACGATCCCGACGTGATCAGGATTTCGTCGATCGTGCAGGTAATGCCGGCGTCGATCGCGAGCTTGCGTGCGATGAATTCGCGCAGCGGCCGATAACCGAGCGGCCCGCTCTCGAGGCCATAGGTGGACAACGTCCGGCCCTCGCGCTTGAGGACGGTGTCTGCAGCCGCCGCCAGATCCTCGACCGGAACACTGCCGGCATCGTTGTGTCCGCCGACGAAGTTGTATTTCGGGAAGCCGGTCCACTTTACGGCGGCCGGCGGCAGATCGGGACGGAACAGGTCGGTGTAGTCGAACGGCTTTGCAGTCATGGATTTTTCTTTTGGTTCCACTTTTTATTTATCAGCTTTTCGCCTCGATTGCAGCGGTTCCTGGCTCAGGCCCCCGCTATGAGGTTTTCCTCCCAGGAATTTTCACCGCCAGGGACGCAAAGGACGCCAGGGAATGCCAAGGCGAATGCGAAGATCGGACGAATGGCAAACGTATACTGACGAACGGATTTCATTTCCCGGGCTGTTGTTTTTCGGTTTTCCTTTGCGTCCCTTGCGGTTAATGCCTGTCTACGCTGGTGTTCCGCCTGCGTCGGCACGTATCCTACCCGAACCTTTCGCGTCCTCAGGCGCTAATAGTGCGGCGGCGTTTCATCGCGCAAATTGCGCGGTTCCGCCGGGATGGCGCTTCGCATCTGTTCGCGCAAGGCACGCAGTTCCTGCTGGAGTTGATCGATCTGTTGCTGCTGCCGATATACGGTGCTGTTCAGTGCTTCCAGCAGTTCTTCGGAAAAACTCAGTTTCGTTTCTATTTCCGCGAGGCGGGATTCCATGTCTGCTCCACTCCCAGCGCCGGCCTACGCCGGCGTTACGACTACTGTTCTGCCGTGACACTGCACCGTTTGGCCGGCACGGATCTTGGCGGTCTTGCGGCTCTCCGGCTGGCCATCCACCGTTACAGCGCCCTCCGCGACCAGGTGCTTGCCGCGCGCGCCACTCTCGGCGATACCCGCAAGCTTGAGCAGATCGCACAGCCGGACATATTCGCCTTTGAGCTGAATCTGGATGGTTTCCACGATAGTCCCCGGTGATTGGGGATCGACTCTAGCCTACCGGCGCCAAAACGCGAAGCGGGCACGCGATCCGGGCCGGTAAAACCGTATCGCCAGACACCCGCGCGGACTTACAATAGCGGAATCCAGCGCCGGTCCGGCTGTCTTACGTGATCCATGCAAGCCCTCAGTTTCGATAATACCTTCGTACGCGAACTGCCCGCGGACCCGGCAAGCGGGCCGGGGCGGCGGCAGGTGCACCGCGCCTTGTATTCGCGCGTCGAGCCCACCCCGGTGGCTGCGCCGCGCCTGATTGCCTGGTCGCGCGAGGTCGCCGCACTGCTGGGCATCGACCCGGCCGAGATCGAATCGCCGGCATTCGCCCAGGTGTTTGGCGGCAACGCCTTGCTTGAGGGGATGCAGCCGTACGCGGCCAACTACGGTGGCCACCAATTTGGCCACTGGGCCGGCCAGCTCGGCGATGGTCGCGCCATCACCCTGGGTGAAACCATCAATGCAAAGGGCGAGCGCTGGGAACTGCAATTGAAGGGGGCGGGCCCGACCCCGTATTCACGTAGCGCCGACGGTCGGGCGGTGCTGCGCTCCTCGGTTCGCGAATTCCTGTGCAGCGAAGCCATGCACCACCTGGGCGTGCCGACGACGCGCGCGTTGAGCCTGGTCTCGACCGGGGAGCCGGTGATGCGCGACATGTTCTATGACGGCCATCCCAAGGCCGAACCCGGCGCGATCGTGTGCCGGGTGGCGCCGTCGTTCATTCGTTTCGGCAACTTCGAGCTGCCGACGTCGCGCGACGACCTCGAACTCCTGAACAAGCTGATCGACTTTACGATCCGCCGCGATTTTCCGGAACTGATGCAAGCGGGCGGCGCAGACGCCGATAGCGTGCGTGCCGAATGGTTCGCGCAGGTGTGCGAGCGTACCGCACGCACGGTTGCGCACTGGATGCGAGTGGGATTCGTGCACGGCGTCATGAACACCGACAACATGTCGATCCTCGGCCTGACCATCGATTACGGGCCGTACGGCTGGATCGACGATTTCGATTTCGACTGGACGCCGAACACGACGGATGCGCAGGGCCGCCGCTACCGTTTCGGCCAGCAGGCGCAGATCGCGTACTGGAACCTCGGGCAACTCGCCAACGCGCTGGTGCCGGCCTTCGCCTCGGTCGATGCGTTGCACGCCGGCCTGCAGCGGTTCGTGGATGTTTTCAAGGCGACGGATCGCGCCAACATTGCGGCGAAGCTCGGGCTCTTGGAATGCCTGGATGAAGACGAGAAACTTATGCAGAACCTGTATGCGCTGCTGCAGGATGCGGAGGTCGACATGACCCTGTTCTTCCGTGCATTGAGCGACGTCGACCTCGCATCTCCGAACCTTGCGCCCCTCGGCCATGCGTTCTATGACGAGGCCAGGCGTGAGCGCGCAGCGCCTGCGTTCGAAGAATGGCTGGTGCGCCATGCCGCACGCGTGCGGCGCGACGGGATGCCGGCCGGGCAACGCCGCGTGCGCATGCAGGCCGCCAATCCGCGCTATGTGCTGCGCAATTATCTTGCGCAGCAGGCGATCGACCGCGCGGAGCAGGGTGACAACGCAGGCATCCGCGAATTGCTCGACGTGTTGCGCCGCCCCTATGAAGACCAGCCCGGTCGCGAGGAGTTCGCTCAGCGCCGGCCGGATTGGGCGCGCAACCGCGCGGGATGTTCGATGCTGTCATGCAGTTCGTGACATTGAAGGCGCGATAAGGAGGACAGTCATGGCTAAGATCCCGGCAGTCGTTGGGTTCATATCGCGGGAGGACTATGTCGAGTTTCGTTCCCTCTGCGACGATGGCGACGGCATGCCCAGGGACTACAAGCTTTTCCTGAAGAACTACAACCAGGAACTGGGCGAGCTTCGCGCAAGAGGCGTGTCGCCCACGCAGATGAATATCAAGCCCGGCGAGCTTGCCGCGTGGTGCAAGGCGAATGGACACGCGGTCGACAGCGCCGGCCGCGCCGCGTATGCGAACTTTGTTTTCTCCGGATTGAACATCAGGAAGTAACGCGGTATTGCGCAGCGTCTTACGCTGGCCGCAGTGGCCCCTACGGAGGTGGCCGGCGCGCCGCCCACGGACGGCAGCGTTCGAGCTGGCCCGCCAGCCGGAACAGGGTGGCTTCGTCGCCGAAACGGCCGGCGAAATGCGAGCCGATCGGCAATCCTTCCGCAGTCCAGTACAACGGGACCGACATTGCGGGCTGTCCGGTGAAGTTGCATATGCCGGTGATCGGGGCAAACGCCCAGGCGCGCCGAAACGCCGCCAGCGGATCGTCGAGTGGCGCGTCGAAGCTGCCGAGGAGTGGCGCCGGTTCGGCCAGCACCGGCGTAAGCCAGACGTCGCATGTGGCGAACAAGTTAGCGATGCTGCGAGCCATGACATTCAATTCAACGATGGCAAGCTGGTAGTCCGACGCGCTGACGCGCCGCCCCATTTCATACAACGCCCAGGTCAGCGGTTCAAAGTCGTCAGCGACGACGCGCCTGCCGCTGCGGCGCGAAATGCTCTCGATCGTGGCGGCGCAACCGGCCGCCCACAAGATGGTGAACGAGTGCGCCGCCAGCCGGTAGTCGATAGCCGGATTCGTCTCGGTTACGTCGTGACCCAGTTCCCGGCAATGCATTGATCGAGCGCCAGGCGACGCAAAGCGGGGCTCCGCTCGCGGAGCCTTTTGCCGACGAGGCGATTGCGGAGTTAATTCACAGTGACTTTCCCGAAGAGTGCGCGGTTCGTCTTTTCGCGTTTTATTTTCAGTTGCGGCGCGCGTTCTACTTCATTCATCACTCGCTATCCGGGGAATGTGAATCCATGCGTCGATTGCGTGAGGCGCTGTGGAACAACATCTTTACCCATGACATGCGCGGCTACGAGGCGGCATTGTGGGACCGCATGGAGGATTTTTCGACTCTGCTGCTCGGTGAAACCGGTACCGGCAAAGGATCCGATGCCGCGGCGATCGGCCGCTCGGAGTTCATCCCATACCTGCCACAACAGCGCCGGTTCGCGGCGAATTTCGCGGAGACCTTCATCGCGATCAACCTATCGCAGTTTCCCGAGGCGTTGATCGAGTCCGAACTCTTCGGCCACCGCAAAGGCGCCTTCACCGGTGCGATCGATAATCACGAAGGTGTGTTCGCGCGCTGCAATGCGCACGGTGCGCTGTTCCTGGACGAAATCGGTGAAGTCTCGATTCCGGTACAGATCAAACTGCTGCAGGTACTCCAGGAGCGAATTTTCATCCCGCTGGGTGGACACGAGAGAAAGCGTTTTTCAGGGCGTGTCATTGCGGCGACGAACCGCTCACTCGGAACACTTCGCCGAGACGGGGAATTCCATGATGACTTTTTTACCGCCTTTGTTCGGATGTGATCGAGGTGCCGACCTTGCGCCAGCGCCTATCCGAATCGCCGGCGGAGCTGGATCAGCTCGTGCGGTTGATGGCTGCGCGCATCACGGGTGCAGAAGCCCCCGACCTCGTCGCCGATGCGATGGAGGCGCTGAACAGCGGTCTGCCTCGCGATTACGCCTGGCCGGGCAACGTTCGCGAATTGGAGCAGGCCGTGCGCCGCATCCTGCTGACCGGTCGCTACGCGCCCCGCCTTGCCAATGTCCCCATGGACGAAAGCGAGGTGCTCCTGGACCGGATGCGTGGGGGCGAATTGACTTCCACGGAACTGCTCGCACAGTACTGCGCGATGCTTCACCGCAAGTTTGGCACCTATGCGAAAGTCGCCGAACTGACCGGCATCGACCCGCGCACCGCGCGCAAGTATGTCGAAGGAGCGCAATCGCGCTGAGTTGCCGCGGCTCCCTTGCCGCCTTCGTGAATTGTCCCGCGTGAGGTACTATCGCGGCTTCAAACGAAAAGGATTCTCCCATGAAAGCCCGAGCAATCACCCTGTCAGCCATACTCTGCATCGGATTTGCTAGCGCGCGCGCTGCGGACCTTGCTACCGACGAGCAGAAGGCGTTGTATGCCCTCGGCGTCGCCATCAGCCAATCGCTGAACGATTTCGCGTTGAACGAATCGGAACTGGAAATTGTCAAGTCCGGCATTTCCGACGGGGTGCTAAAAAAGACCATCAAGGTCGACATGCAGACCTACCGGCCGAAAATCCAGCAACTGGCGCAAGCCCGAGCGAGCGTAGTGGCGGAGAAGGAAAAGAAGGCGAGTGCAGGATTTCTGGCCAAGGCGGCAGCGGAGCC
>JAYVMZ010000251.1:0-3155 GCA_043758735.1 Betaproteobacteria bacterium | reverse complement strand
CTCAGCTACCCCGTTGTAGTGCAGACCTTGACCATCGTCGTCTAATGCGATCAATGCGTTAGCGTTTTCAACAGCGCGAATCCGCTAAGTCGGGTTAGTTCTGACTGCGACGATTGCTCCGGGCCTGCGGCCCGCCACCCCGAAAAAACAAACGGCGGGACTAGCCCGCCGTCGGTAAATTGTTAGCCTTCAGGTCGCCGCGGCCTTGATGTCGAAGAAGCGGTTGCGCAACGCCGTCTGGTTCTCGTAGATCGAACCTTGCGCGAGCGCCGGTGGCAACGGCATGCGGATCGGGACTTTTTCCGTTCGCGGTTCGAGCGTCGGTTCGCCGCAGACCATGCGGCTGTTGAACTCGTCGAGATCCTTGAAATTGACCAGCGGCCAGGCGTCGGCCGCGGTGCATTCGTACAGCAGTAATTGGCGCGGTTTGTCCGACGTGTTCTGTGCCGAGCCGTGCACCAGGCGCACATGGTGGAAGGAGCAGGAGCCGGCTTTGCCGACACACGGCACCGCTTTTGAATAATCCAGCTCGGGGTTTTGGGTCGGATCCATGGCTCCGCAAAAACGGCCGTCGAGGTGATGGTCCCATACCTTGTTTATACGATGCGATCCCGGCATCACCAGCAGCGGCCCATTCTCGAGTTCGACGTCGTCGAGCATGACGCCGATGGCGAGGATGTCGTCGTTGGTATGCGGATAGAACGCCCAGTCCTGGTGCCATTCGACGGGCGAGCCGTACTTCGGCGCCTTGACGTTCAGCTTCGACCCGTGCAACCGGATGTCCTTGCCGAGCAGAGCCTTGAGGATCGAGGTCATGCCCGGTTGTTTGACGACTTCCATGAAAAACGGATCGACCTTGTGCGGGCTTTTGATGCGGCGCACACGAGGACTCTCGAGGGTATGCGTCGGCTCCAGGTCGTACACCTCGTTGTGGGTCTTGATGCCGGCGGCCTTGGC
Source organism: Betaproteobacteria bacterium (assembly GCA_043758735.1). Lineage (GTDB taxonomy): Bacteria > Pseudomonadota > Gammaproteobacteria > Burkholderiales > JACQAP01 > JACQAP01. The sequence continues at coordinate 2,198 of JAYVMZ010000251.1, read as the reverse complement.
GACCAGGTCGGCGATGCCCTTGCGCATCCTCGCGAGCGTTGCCGCGTCGAGCACGTTCTCGACCAGCAAATAGCCGTGCTCTCGGTAGAAGGCGACGTCTTTTTCGTTGATCACTTCAAATCCTCCGTGAAAAACCCCGTTTCAGGTGATTTTACGCCGTCCGCCGCGAGGTCGCGACCCATTCAGCGCTGCCGTGCGGCGACGCTGCGGACCCTTTATTTCAATATGAACCCTTACCATTTCAGGTTGAAATGTAAGAAATACTGTGTCAGTGTACTTACGTTGCGTGGCATCGGAATACTGCATGCCAACGGACAACAAACAGCGACGCAAACCAAAAAAGCAGTCGATAACTCAGGAGGATGAATCCCAATGAACAAACTTACCGCAATTGCCGCAGCGGTCGCAGCCCTGTGCTTCGCCGCATCGGCATCCGCCCAGACGTTGAAGGGACCGGTCAACGACGCGCCAATCACCGAAAAATGGTTTCCGACCAAGTGGGGCGCAGACGACAAGGCCGGCAGCGCCAATCACGTCAAGAACTCGGCCAACATCAAGCGTGCACTTTCGACCATCAAGCAATTCAAGGCGATTACAATCGGGAAGGTCTATCACCGTGAAGCGCCTGCATTCGGCGCACGCGGCTGGCAAATGAGTATCCCTGGCACCCCCACGGGCGGCCCGTTCGGCAAGAACGCGCTGATTTACCACGATGAACTGGTCACGACCGAAATCGGCCAGATCCAGACGCAGTTCGACGGCCCCGGCCACATCGGCGTGAACACTTCCCAAGGCCCGATGATGTACAACGGCCGCATTACCTGGGACAACTACGAACGTGGCGCCGGCGGACGTGTCCTCGGCATGGGTCCGATGGGCGTGGAAAATACCGCCGGCGGCTTTGTCTGCCGCCTGGTTGTGCTCGACGCGGTAGCCTACAAGAAATCCAAAGGTCTGATCCCCGCCAACGCGGAAATGCTGCCGATCCCGAAAAAGCCGGGTGACGTCGGCATCGTCACCGTCGACGATATTAAAGGCATGGTAAAGGCAGAAGGCCTCGGCGAAATCTCCTCCGGCGACTGCGTGGCGCTGCATACCGGCCAAGGCAACACCTGGGGCAATGCGCATTGGGCGACCATGACCTCCGAGCAACGTGCCGCTGCCCGCGCGATCTTTGCGCAGGGCGAGCCCGGCTTCGGCTTGAGCGCGTGCGAATACTTTGCCTCCAGGGATATCGCGCTGACCATGGGCGACACTTCGGCAAACGACGCGCAACCCGGCAACGAAGTCGAAGGCTGGGCGGTTCCCTGCCACACCCAGATCCAGACCCGCTACGGTATCTGGAACCTGGAGAACGTCGACACCGAATCGATGGTTGCAGCGGGCATCAAGGAAGCCGCGTTCGTCTGGGCGCCACTTCGCATAGTCGGAGCCACCGGTTCACCCGGCAATCCGGTCGTGCTGTACTGAATATAAGCCAACTAAAAAAAGTTCTACCCCTCTAATGTTTAACGGCAGTCGCAAATGCGGCTGCCGTTTTTTTAGTGGCGAGTGGTTAGTGTCCTGAACCCCCCTCTTTCCTCTTTCCTCTACAGTCACATCGGCTTCCTCCCGACGCACGACACCCACGCCTGCGAAAACATTCCGTTCGGCAGCCGTCCCCACTCGCGCCAGGTAGCGGCATTCTTCGCGTCGTCGGCCTCGTCGTGGTTCATTGCCAGAAAATCGCCAATCACCGTCAGCGGATCGTAGTTCTCGTAACGCGAGCGCATGACGATGCCTTCGAAGCCCGCCGCTTCGACATACATTCCCGGCTTGTGTCCGCAATACACGTCGCTGCCGTTGCGATTCTGCAGTTGCTTGTAGGCTTCGAAGGCGAGCAGCAGTTTTTCCGAAGGCGGCGCCAGGAGAAAACCGCCCCAGTCGGGCGTGCACACGCCAAGCATGCCGCCCGGCTTCAACACACGCTTCAACTCTAACGCCGCCTTCACCGGTTCCTTCAGATGCTCGAGCAAGGCATGAGAAAACACCGCATCGAAGCTGTTGTCTGCGAACGGCAATGCGTAGACGCTGCCCTGCCTGAATTCGACGTTGGCGATGCCCTGGGACTTCGCGTCCCGCGTCGCGACGGCAACCTGGTCCGCATTGAAGTCCAGTCCAGTCACCTTGCCCGGCGCAATTTGCCGCGCGATGTCGCG
>JAYVMZ010000250.1:0-2954 GCA_043758735.1 Betaproteobacteria bacterium | reverse complement strand
GTGCAATCCCACCGGGGACTCCAGCAATGCATCGCCGCCGTTTAAGCTGCCGTGCTCTCCCCATATCAGGCGGGAAGAACGGTATATCCGCAAGCTTTGCCGCAAATTGCCGGTGCGGAATTGCTCCCCGCATGCCTGCCGCCCCAGACAGGTGATTTCCCAGCCGGCATAACGGGCAGACCCGGCAAGGTCTATCCTTGTATCCCACACGACCCGGGCAGCGTCATACACAATGGTTTCCTGGGGCAGCCATTCAAGCACGGCATTTTCATGTACCTGAAACTCGAGATGCTGCGATGCTTTCCTGCCGTTCGCCTTGTACCATTTCCCCGCACCCGGCGTGGTCAGCAACGCGTGTGCATCCGGGCCGACACCCGCGTTGACTTTCAACTGGTCCCCGCCCGCCACGCCGCCAGGCGGATGCAGGATGATGGCATGACAAATCGACTCGCCTTCCGGATAGAGTGATTTTTGTACCACCAGGGGACCGCGATGATTGCGCTGCGCCAGATAGCTGCGGCCATCGCGCCGGATGAATCCCAGATTCAATTCCGCTTCCCATGATGGATACGGGATCTGGTTCGATACAGCGGCCGTAGTTTGCATGCCTCATAATGCCACGAAATCGCGGATGTTGTCCCGGTCCATGTCCTCTCCGGCACCCTGTTTCACCACCTGTCCGCGCGACATTACCACATAATTGTCCGCCAGCACACGGGCAAAATCATAGTATTGCTCAACCAGCAGAATCGCCATGTCGCCGCGCTGTGTCAGCATGCGGATCACGCGCTCGATGTCCTTGATGATGGAAGGCTGGATGCCCTCGGTCGGCTCATCCAGGATCAGCAGCCTGGGGCGCGATACCAGCGCGCGGGCAATCGCCAGTTGCTGCTGCTGTCCTCCGGAAAGGTCGCCGCCGCGTCGATGCAGCATGTCTTTCAATACCGGAAACATGTCGTATACGTCCTGCGGAATTGTCGATGCAGCCTTGCCTTTCAACATGGCCAGTCCCATCAGCAGATTTTCTTCTATGGTCAGGCGCGGGAAGATCTCCCGTCCCTGCGGCACGTATGCCATGCCGGCTGCTGCCCGACCGCAGGTGCGCGCGGAGGTCACATCGCGGCCATCGAATGAAATCGCGCCGCTTTTGATCGGCAATACCCCCATCAGGCATTTGAGCAGGGTGGTCTTGCCCACGCCGTTCCGCCCGAGAATGACGGTGCATGCGCCCATCGGGACCGAGAGGGCCACATCGCGCAAGATATGGCTGCCTCCGTAATACTGGTTCAGTCCGCTGACTTCCAACATGTTAGCGCCCAAGGTATACCTCGATCACTTTCTCATCATTCTGCACCTTGTTCATGTCACCCTCGGCCAGAACGCTGCCTTCGTGCAATACCGTCACCTTGCGTGCGATGCTGGCGACAAAGTCCATGTCATGTTCCACCACCACGATGGAATGCTTCCCCGCCAGCGTGTTGAGCAACTCGGCGGTGCGTTCCGTTTCCTGATCCGTCATGCCCGCCACGGGTTCGTCCAGCAGCAATACCCGGGGTTGCTGTGCCAGCAGCATGCCGATTTCCAGCCATTGCTTCTGGCCGTGGGAGAGCAGTCCGGCGCGGCCGCCGGCCTTGTCCTGCAATGCGATGATCTCCAGTATCTCGTTGATGCTGTCGCGCTCTTCGCCGCTCATTTTGCCGAACAGCGAATGCCAGATACGCTTGTCGGTCTTCAGCGCGAGCTCGAGATTCTCGAATACGGTGTGCTGCTCGAACACGGTCGGCTTCTGGAACTTGCGGCCGATCCCGGCATGCGCGATTTCAGGCTCCGTCATGCGCGTCAGGTCCATGGTCTGGCCGAAGAATGCGCTGCCGAAATCCGGCCGGGTCTTGCCGGTGATCACGTCCATCATCGTGGTCTTGCCCGCACCGTTGGGGCCGATGATGCAGCGCAGCTCACCCGCATCCACCGAGAAACTCAGCTTGTTCAGCGCGCGGAATCCGTCGAAACTGACGGTTATTTCCTCCAGGTACAGCACGACCCCGTGCGATACATCCAGCACGCCGCGCTGGTAGATATGGCTGCCGCCCTCGCCGAAAATCCCGGCGGTGTTGTCGTGTATCGTTGTCATCGGCGTTTTTCCATCAGTTTCCTGGCCAGCCCGATCACGCCCTCGGGCAGGAACAGTGTCGCCAGGATGAACAGCAGGCCGAGGAAATACAGCCAGTATTCGGGGAACGACGCGGTAAACCAGCTCTTCGCGGCGGTCACGAATCCGGCGCCGAGCAGCGGGCCGAGCAGCGTGCCGCGCCCGCCCACCGCCGTCCAGATCGCGATCTCGATCGAGTTGGATGTGGACATTTCGCTCGGGTTGATGATGCCGACCTGCGGCACATACAGCGCACCGGCCACACCGCACATCATCGCGGACAGCGTCCAGATTGCCAGCTTGTAATGCAGCGGGTTGTAGCCGGAGAACATCACGCGGGATTCGGCATCGCGGATCGCGGTCAGTACCCGTCCGAACTTGCTGTTGACGATGTAGCGCGACATCCACAGCATCGCCAGCAGCGTCAGTCCGCTCAGCGCGAACAGGGTCACGCGCATTTCGGAGGTCGCGATCGGGATGCCGAGTATGCGCCTGAAATCGGTAAAGCCGTTGTTGCCGCCGAAGCCGGTCTCATTGCGGAAAAACAGCAGCATGAACGCGTAGGTCATCGCCTGGTGATGATCGAAAAGTACACGCCCTTGATCCGCGACCGGAACGCGAACCAGCCGAACACGAAGGCCAGCAGCCCGGGCACCAGCACGACCAGCAGCAGCGCAAACAGGAAATGACTGGTGCCGGTCCAGTACCACGGGTAGGCTTTCCAGTCGAGAAACACCATGAAGTCCGGCAGGTTGCTGTGGTATGCACCGTCGGTACCGATCTGCCGCATCAGATACATGCCGAA
>JAYVMZ010000249.1:0-3930 GCA_043758735.1 Betaproteobacteria bacterium | reverse complement strand
CCAATCCGGAAGTATTCAAGAAGGCAGGCGCCAAGATCCCGACCACTTGGGAAGAGTTCGCCGTTGCCGCCGACAAGATCCAGAAAGCCGGTTTCATCGCCGTCGCCCACGGTGGGCAGCCCTGGCAGGATTCCACGGTGTTCGAGGCGGTCGCGCTCGGCACGGGCGGCGCGGACTGGTACAAGAAGGCTTTCGTCGAACTCGACCAAAAGGCGCTGAACAGCCCGCAGATGGAGAAATCCTTCACCACCCTGCGCATCGTGCAGAAATACATCGACAAGGACGCCGCGAACCGCGACTGGAACCTGGCCACGGCGATGGTGATCAACGGCAAGGCCGCGATGCAGTTCATGGGCGACTGGGCGAAGGGTGAATTCACTGCCGCAGGCAAGAAACCGGGCAAGGACTACATCTGCATGCCGGTGCCCGGCAACAAGGGCACTTATACCTTCAACATCGACAGCTTTATCATGTTCCAGCAGAAGGATCCGTCGGCGAAATCCGCACAGGCGCATCTGGCTACCGCGATCATGGAGCCGCAGTTCCAGGAAGTGTTCAACCTCAACAAAGGTTCCATCCCGGTACGCCTGGGCATGAATCTGGACAAGTTCGACCAGTGCGCCAAGGATTCGGCCGCGGAATTCGTTGCCGCCTCCAAGAGCGGCAAGCTGGTGCCGAGCTGGGCGCACGAAATGGCGATGCCGCCCGCCAACAAGGGAGCGATGTTCGACGTCGTCACGGGTTTCATGAATACCCCGTCTATGACGCCGAAAGCGGCCGCGGAGAAAATGGCCGCAGCCGGTACCAAGAAGTAATCTGGTCGTGACTTGATAACGCGGGGGTGGCACGTGCCATCCCCGTCCGCTTGCTGTAATCCTTTCCCTTCAAGGTAGCGCGTGAATTCATCCCGAGCCGACGCCGCGCTGTCCCCGCCCCCGGGCAAAAAGCTGCGCGACTATGTCGAGACCGCGTTGCCGAAGATCGTGCTCGGACCGACCCTGGCCTGCGCGCTGGTCTTCGTCTACGGCTTCGTCCTGTGGACAGCCTGGCTGTCCTTCACCGAATCACGGCTGCTGCCGCGTTACGATCTGGTCGGATTCATTCAGTACGTCGCCCTGTTCGAGAACGACCGCTGGTGGATTGCGCTGAATAACCTGGCCATTTTCGGTTCGCTGTTCATCGGCATCTGCCTCGTCACCGGATTGCTGCTTGCCATCCTGCTCGACCAGCGCATCCGCGCGGAAGGTTTCCTGCGTGCCGTCTACCTCTATCCGATGGCCTTGTCTTTCATCGTCACCGGCACCGCATGGCGATGGATCCTGAATCCGGGCCTGGGCATCGAGCACCTGGTCCGCCAACTCGGTTTCGAAACCTTCACGTTCGACTGGATCGTCACGCCTGGCATGTCCATCTATACGGTGGTCATCGCCGGCGCCTGGCAGTCCAGCGGCTTCGTCATGGCCTTGTTCCTGGCGGGTCTGCGCGGCGTCGACGACTCCATCATCAAGGCCGCCCAGGTCGACGGCGCCGGACCGGTGCGCATCTACACCCGCATCATCATTCCGTCGCTGCGGCCGGTGTTCTTCAGTGCGTTGATCATCCTCGCCCACATCGCCATCAAAAGCTTCGACCTGGTCATGGCGCTGACCGGCGGCGGGCCCGGCTTTTCTTCTGACCTGCCGGCGACATTCATGTACGTGTTCGCATTCAACCGCAACCAGATCGGCCTCGGCGCGGCGAGCGCCATGATGATGCTGCTGACCGTGGTGGCAATCATCGTGCCGATGATGTACGCGGAAACCCGAAGGCAGAACCGTGATTGAAGTCCAGCGCACCGAAACAGCCGGAGCCCGGGTAATCGGACGGGTCATGCTGTATGCGTTGCTGATCCTGTTCGCGCTCTACTACCTGATGCCGCTGTTCGTGATGCTGACCACATCATTGAAGACGCTGGACGACATTCGTGGCGGCAATCTTATCGCGCTGCCTGAACAAATTTCATTCGACGCCTGGATCAAGGCCTGGTCGAGTGCCTGCACCGGGGTCAATTGCGGCGGCCTGAGCGGCAATTTCTGGAATTCCGTCAGTTTCGTGCTCCCCGCGGTGGCCATTTCCACGCTGATCGGCGCGCTCAACGGTTACGTCCTGACCATGTGGCGTTTCCGCGGCAGCGATGTGTTGTTCACGCTGCTTCTGATCGGCTGTTTCATTCCTTTCCAGGTCGTGCTGCTGCCGATGGCGCAGACGCTGGGGTGGCTCGGCATCGCGAATTCGACCACCGGACTGATTTTCGTGCACGTGGTCTACGGCCTCGCCTTCACGACATTGTTCTTCCGCAATTTCTACGTCTCGATTCCGGAGGAAATGGTGAAGGCGGCGCGCATCGACGGCGCCGGCTTCTTCCGCATTTTCTGGCGCATCATCCTGCCGCTGTCGCCACCGATCCTCGTAGTCTGCGTGATCTGGCAGTTCACGCAGATCTGGAACGACTTCCTGTTCGGCGTCGTGTTTTCCTCCGGCGAGCGGCAGCCGATCACAGTCGCGCTGAACAACCTGGTCAACACGTCCACTGGCGTCAAGGAATACAACGTCGACATGGCGGCCGCCATCATCGCCGGCCTGCCGACGCTGTTCGTCTACGTCGTCGCCGGAAAATACTTCGTGCGCGGGCTCACGGCCGGCTCGGTGAAGGGCTGAAAAGGAGGCAGTGTGTCATCTCTGACCATCAGAAACATACGCAAGGTCTTCGGTGACGTCGAAGTCCTCAAGGACATCGCGCTAGAGATCGACGCCGGCGAGTTCCTGATCCTGGTCGGGCCATCCGGATGCGGCAAATCGACCCTGCTCAATATCCTGGCCGGCCTGGATACCGCCACATCGGGAGAAATCCTGATCGGCGACAAGGTGGTTAACAACCTGAGCCCGAAGGACCGCGACATCGCCATGGTGTTCCAGTCCTACGCGTTGTATCCGAACATGACGGTGCGGCAGAACATTTCCTTCGGCCTGGAAATGCGCCGCGTTCCGAAGCAGGCGCAGGGCGAAATCGTCGATCGCGTGGCGAAGATACTGCAGATGGCCCATCTTCTCGACCGCAAGCCGGCACAGTTATCAGGCGGTCAGCGCCAGCGCGTGGCAATGGGACGCGCCATCGCGCGCGACCCGCAGTTGTTCCTGTTCGACGAACCGCTGTCGAACCTCGATGCGAAACTGCGCGTCGAGATGCGCACCGAGATCAAGCTGCTGCACGACCGGCTCAAGGCGACCATCGTCTATGTCACGCACGACCAGATCGAGGCCATGACCCTGGGCAGCAAGATCGCGGTCATGCAAGGCGGCGAGATTCGCCAGTTCGGTTCGCCGCAGGAAATCTACGACCGGCCTGCAGACCTGTTCGTGGCCGGCTTCATCGGTTCGCCTTCGATGAATTTCATCAAGGCACAGGCGGTGGAAGATGCCGGCGGCGTCGGATTGCAAATGCAGACTGCGGATGGGCCTTTCGTCCTGCCCTTGCGTGAAGCCGGCGAAGCATTGCGCCCCCGTATGGGCAAAACGCTGATCCTGGGCGTGCGGCCCGAACAGATTTCGGATTCCGGAACCGTGCTGCGCACCGCGCGAAATGCCTACGCGCGCAAGTTCAGGATCGAACTGGTGGAACCCACGGGTCCGGATACACTGCTGTTCGTGCGAATCAACGGAGAAACGGTGTGCTGCCGGGTCAGGCCGGAACAGGCTTGTGCAGCAGGCGAGTCGATGGAACTGGGTTTCGATCTTTCCAAGGCGGTGTTCTTCGATCCCGATTCCGGCAAACGCATCGGTTGACGTCCCGCATCTGGCTTATCGCGGCTCGCGATAGCGCAGCTTGAGCCCGATGATAGTCAACGACAGGACCAGGGTCACCGCATTGGACAGGATCAGCGGCACCGATTG
>JAYVMZ010000248.1:0-4046 GCA_043758735.1 Betaproteobacteria bacterium | reverse complement strand
GGATAAAGAGTTGGAGCGGCGCGGCCATTGCTTTGCGCGTTACGCCGACGACTGCAACGTGTATGTGCGCAGTCGAAAAGCAGGTGAGCGAGTGATGGCGCTGCTGCGGCGCTGCTATGCCAAGCTACGGCTCACGGTCAACGAGACCAAGAGTGCAGTGGCGAGCTTCAGGGGACGCACGTTTCTAGGTTACAGCTTCTGGCTTACCAAGGATGGGGTCAAGCGCAAGGTGGCAAGCAAAGCGTTGGCGACGTTCAAGCAACGGGTGCGGGAACTGACCCGGCGTTCGGGCGGGTGCGGCATGGCGCAGGTCATCGAGCGTTTGCGCTCTTACCTCCTGGGATGGAACGCCTACTTCAGGCTGGCGCAAACGCCGGGCGTCTGGCGCTCGCTGGACGAATGGCTGCGACATCGGCTGCGGGCGATTCAACTCAAGCACTGGAAGCGCGGAACCACCATGTTTCGGGAATTGCGCACCCTTGGCGCGTCGTTTGGCGTGGCGCAGCGTGTAGCAGCCAACTCGCGCCGCTGGTGGCGCAACAGCGATGGCTTGCTGAAAACCGTCTTGACGGTCGCATACTTTGATCGCCTTGGCGTGCCCCGGCTCTCATGACCTCAACTTCTCGAACCGCCCGGTGCGGACCCGCATGCCGGGTGGTGTGGCAGGGGCGCGGCCTACAATGGCCGCCCCCTATGCCGATCGCCGCGAATGCCTGAATGCCTGATCCGCGAGGCGCATAATGCAGGGCAGCGCTGCAGATGGATTGAAAAGCGTTGCGGAATTTGAGCCTGTTATTGCTTGTGCCCGTCGGAGCCCTGCCTTCGTGGAATGACCTAATTGAAAGACAAGACGATTGCCGTGCTGGAAAGCCGCTTCGGCGAGCATCTCGCCGCCTTGATGGAAAAGCAGGGCGCAAGCGTATTTCGCGCGCCCGCCTTGGCGGAGGAGCCCGATCTCGATCCGGAAGCCATTCGTCGATTGATTGCGGACTGGGCGGTGCATCCTGTCAGGCTGGCGATCTTCCAGACCGGTGTCGGCACGCGCGCGCTGTTCGAGGCAGTCGACCAGCTCGGGCTGGGAGAACAACTGCTCGCGCTGCTTACTGCCAGCCTGGTTGCCGTGCGTGGACCCAAACCTACCGCCGTTCTGCGCGGCCGCGGCGTGCGCATCGATTTCAGTGCCGAAGAACCTTACACAACCGTTGAGGTGCTGGCGGCGATCAGCGGTGTGAAATTATCCGGCGAGCGCGTGCTGGTGCAGCGTTACGGCGAAACCAACCAAGCCCTCGATGACGGATTGCATGCGCGAGGCGCCGACGTCGTGGAAGTGCCGACTTACCGCTGGGCATTGCCGCAGGACATCGGCCCGCTCGCGCGCTTGCTCGATGCCTTGGAACGCCGCGAGATCGATGCGGCGGTGTTTACCAGCGCATCCCAGGTGCGCAATCTATTCACCGTGGCCGAACAGATTGCGGGCGTGGACCAGCTTCGCCGCAATCTGAATTCTGTGCTGATCGCTTCGATTGGTCCGGTGTGCAGCGATGCGCTCGAGACCGCCGGAGTGCACGTCACGCTGGAGGCTAGCCCGCCGAAGTTGGGGCCGCTCGTTGCGATGCTCGGCACGGCCTGGAAGGACGGATAAGGCGGATTCACCACAGAGACACAGAGAACACGGAGGAAAGGCAAGAGAGAAAGAAAATTGGAGTTAACCGCATTAATTGGCGAATAATCCCCCACGCAAAATTGTGGCAAAGTGGTTCTTGATGAGTCATCCCGCGTCCAACCCCACTCACTGTTTTCGTTCTGTTTTTCCTCTGTGTTCTCTGTGTCTCTGTGGTGAACGGGTTGGATTTTTTAGTCAATCGCCTTGTATTCGACCCCGACAATCTCCAGCGCTTCATCCCCTCCCGGCGTCTTGACAATCACCGTGTCGCCGTCACGGGCCTTGATGAGGGCTTTGGCAAGTGGCGATATCCAGGAGATGCGGCCGCGCGACAGGTCGGTTTCGTCGATGCCGACGATACTGTAGGTTTTTTTCGTGCCGTCGCGCCCGACCACGGTCACTGTAGCGCCGAAAAAGACCTGGTCGGTCTCCTCGCGTTCGGCGGGGTTCACAACCGCTGCAACATCCATGCGTTTGGTCAGGAAGCGGATGCGGCGATCGATTTCGCGCAGGCGGCGCTTGCCGTAGATGTAGTCGGCATTTTCCGAGCGGTCGCCGTTCGAAGCGGCCCAGTGGATGACCTTCACCAATTCGGGGCGCTCCTTGTCCAGCAAGTGAAGCGCCTCATCCTTCAGCCGTTTGAATCCGGAGGGCGTAATGTAGTTCTTCAGGCCGGCGGGCAGGGGCGGGGCGGAGGCGTCCTGATCCTCGTCGTCGTCCTGGTCGCTTTCTTTGGTAAACGCTTTGTTCATGTCGGTCGTGGGGCGCGTGGGACAGTTGTACAATGGGATTGTCTCACTTCAACCGACAACTTTAACCAGATCTGGAGGAGTTTCAGATGACCATCAAGGTAGGCGACAAACTTCCCGCCGGCACGCTGTACGAATTTATCGAGGACGAAACGCCGGGCTGCACCATCGGGCCGAACGCGTTCAAGGTCGAAGAAGTCACCAAGGGCAAGCGCATTGCGATACTGGGGTTACCCGGCGCGTTCACGCCCACCTGTTCCGCCAAGCATTTGCCCGGCTTTATCAAGTTGGCGGACGATTTCAAGGTAAAAAAAGTCGACGAAATCTGGTGCCTTTCGGTCAACGACGCATTCGTGATGGGCGCGTGGGGCAAGGAACAAGGCACGAAAGGCAAGGTTCGCATGATGGGCGACGGCAGCGGTGCGTATTCCAAGGCGCTCGGTCTGGAATTCGACCTGACGGCGCGCGGCATGGGTGTGCGTTCGCAACGTTATTCCATGCTGGTGGTGGACGGCGTGGTCAAGGCGTTCAACCTCGATCAGCCCGGAAAATTCGAAGTCAGCGATGCCGATACACTACTCAAACAGGCGGAGAAGGTAACGCAGTTCATACCCTGAGCCTGATCAATTTCAGAGAATGACGGGCGGCCTTTTTGGCCGCCCATTTTTTTAGCCTGCGGTAGTACAGCGTCTTCCGGAGACCGTGCACGAAATTCGTTCCCTTCATGGAACGCGCCGTTGCCGGAAACGGAAAACCAGGCCGGAACCCTGGGGCTTGCCACGCCACCAGCAGCGCCGCGATCAGCAGCGCTTCCAGATGCGGCCCAAGCGGCAGTTGGAGCATGATCACCGCCTCCAGCATCCATGGCATCGGTGCCCAGAACTTGGCCACCACCTGCCGCCACGCCTGCACGGTCTTGTCGGGGAATAGCGTTCGGGCCGATTGTTGCCAGGCGCTGCAGGGCGTCGGACAACCGCGTGCGGGTCGTGGTAGTCGATCGACCCAAGCTTCGTCTTCCCCCGTTTTGCCATTGTCTGATGGCGCGGAGTCATTACGGTGTCGAAATCTGTATGGAGTTGCCCCGGTTTCGCCTGGTCCCAGACGCCCACGCTGCGCGCATGGCTGCGTTGCTAACGGTCCCACGCGTTGCCAAATGACTTTGGTCACTTCATGGTCGTGACATCGTGCACGCCCGACTCATGACCTTCAGCAGCTTACGTGTGGCCGGCCGAGGGCTAGAGTTCATGCCATGGACGCGCGCATTTTGTAGACGACACCGCGACGTTCGATCCCGAAAAATCAATCGACAAAGGACCACATCATGACTATGAGCAAAACCGACATCGCCGTGGCCGTATATGACTTGCATACCCAGGCCGAGACTGCCGTGAAGGCGCTGCAACGCGCCGGATTCGACATGTAGAAGATCTCGATCATCGGCAGGGACTACCACAGCGAGGAACACGTGGTCGGCTTCCTCAACGCCGGCGATCGGGCCAAGGTCTTCGGCAAGCTGGGTGCATTCTGGGGTGGCCTGATGGGCATACTGTTCGGCTCCGCGATGATGTTCGTGCCGGTGGTGGGCCACGTGATCGTCCTGGGCCCGCTCGCCGCCGCCCTCTTCGGCGGCCTGC
>JAYVMZ010000247.1:0-6442 GCA_043758735.1 Betaproteobacteria bacterium | reverse complement strand
TTGGCGCGCCCGGCAGGATTTGAACCCACGACCCCTTGGTTCCAGCACTTTCGACGACTGGATGCGCATTTTCAGCCCACGGAAATCCTCCGGTTTGCGCAGCGGCCGGTTGGCGGAAAACTGCTTGAAGCCGTTGTCCCAGTACGCCAGGCCCTTGAGCCCCTTGGGCTCGAGCTTGGCGAACAGGTTCCTGCCGATGTCGCCGTCGGTGATGCGATCCACGGTTTCGGCATCCGGTATCAGGTAAGGGAGATCGAACAATTCGAATTCGCGCACGCCGAGCGGGCCGAACTTCGATACCGAGGGGGCCAGCATTTGCACGGCACCGCGCTGCAATGCCTCCATCTCTTCCCTGTCCTTGTACAACTGGCTGTTCGGGTAGAGCTCGACCTTGACGCGTCCGCCGGTATATTTCTCGGCCAGTTGTTTGAACTTTTCCGCGGCTTTGCCTTTCGGCGTGTCGTTCGCCACGACATGACTGAACTTGATGATGATCTGGTCGGCCGACTGCGCCACGGGCATGGCAGCCAGCACGAGAAATACAAACAGGATTCTTGTCATTTTCATCGTCGGCGCTGTTATTTATCGATGCGTAGCTTGCGCCGTCCTCCGTGTTTCGATTCTATCAGCCCGATTCCCATTCCGGCGCGACGCCGGGTTCCGCCGCAGCCGCGCGGAATTCCGCCGCCACGCCGATGCCTGGAACCCAGGCGAGTTGTTCGCCGAAAAAAACCAGCGGCATGCGGCTGCGCTCCCAGGGGGGTATCGCATGTTCCTGCAGCAGGCTCTTGAGCGCGCGCCGCGGCCGGTTTTCCCCGGGCTGCATGCGCTCGCCGCCGCTGCGGCCGCGTACCGTCGCCGCGCGAATCTCGAAATGCCGACTGGCGATGCCTTCTCCAACGACCGCCCGCGAGCGCAGCACGCCCAGTCCGTCGGGCAAGATCAATTCAGAACGCCCGTCCCAGCGCGATTGCCAGTTGGCCGGCATGTCCGGTGAATTCTCCACGAGTTCGACGCGGTCGCGATAGCAGCGCAGCCCGGCGTCGCCGAACGTAACCTGAATTTCCGCATCGCGGCCGGCTTCGCGGCATTGGCGCAGCGCTTCTTCCAGCCTTGTGCGCGGCGGCATCGGCAAGCCGCGATCCGCGAAAAGCTGGCGCAGCAGATTCAGCGCGCGCGCATCGGACAGCAGCCGCAGGCGGTCCGCCGAGATCGCGCTGCGGTCGAGCGACTGCGCATCGATCCGCGCCAGTTCCTCCGCCAACATCGCGTAGTCAGCCAGGTTGCGGGCGGCCCGCGCCAGGGTTTCACGATAGCCGGGAAAGCGCGCATCGAGATGCACCAGCAATTCGTTGCGCAAATAGTTGCGGTCGTAGTGCGAATCGGCATTGCTGTCGTCCGTCACCCATTCCAGTCCGCACGACCGGGCATGGACCTCAATGTCGCTGCGACGAAGTTCGAGCAGCGGACGCAGGATGTGCGGCGACGAAGCCTTGCCGTCCATCGCGGAATCCTGGGGCCGGACGACCGGCATGCCCGCCAGGCCTTTCGCCCCGGCGCCACGAAGGAGCTGCAGCAGGAAGGTCTCGGCCTGATCGTCGAGGTGATGCGCGAGCGCCACGTAATCGGCGTCGATGGAGGCATAGGCGCGGTAGCGCAACCGTCGCGCCGCGGCCTCCAAGCCCGAGCCGTCCGGCGTTACTTGCACGCGTTCCACGGTCAGCGAAATTCCATGCCGCGCACACAGCGCGCGACAAAATGCCTCCCACTCGCCGGCATGCGTGCTGATCTGGTGATTCACGTGAATTGCCGAAAGCGACAATTCCCTTGCGGCGCGCAGTTCCTGCAAGACATCGAGCAGCACGACCGAGTCCATTCCGCCGCTCAACCCGACCGCGATGCGCTGGCGGCGCACTGCATGCGCGTCCAGCGTAGCGCCTACGATTTGCACAAGGTCGTCGGTCATGTTCGTTGCCGGTCAGGCTGCCAAAACAAGATACCCCGCTGGCGCGGGGTATCGGGATGATTCGTCGAATCGCCGTTGCGGCTCAGCGAACGGCCGCTTCCTTGAACTTGCCATGCGCCATGAGGCGTTCGAAGCGGGCCTCCACCAGCGTATCGATCGGCTTGTCCTGCGCTTCCGAGAGGGCGTCCATGAGCGCCTTGCGCAAAGTCTGCATGATCGCCGTCGGGTCACGATGCGCGCCGCCGGGCGGCTCGGCAATCACCCGATCGACCAGGCCCAGCGTCTTCAGGCGGTTAGCCGTGATGCCGAGGGTTTCCGCCGCGTCCGGCGCCTTGTCCGCGCTTTTCCACAGGATCGACGCGCAGCCTTCGGGGGAAATCACCGAGTAGATCGAATACTGCATCATCAGGGTGACGTCGCCGACCGCAATCGCCAGCGCGCCGCCCGATCCGCCTTCGCCGATGATCGTCACCACGACCGGCACGCGCAGTTCCGACATCGCATACAGATTGCGCCCGATGGCTTCCGACTGCCCGCGCTCCTCCGCGCCGACGCCGGGATAAGCCCCCGGCGTATCGATGAACGTCATGACCGGTATGCCGAACTTCTCCGCCAGCTTCATCAGCCGCAACGCCTTGCGATAACCCTCCGGCTTGGGCATGCCGAAATTGCGGTAGAGCTTATCCTTGGTGTCGCGTCCCTTCTGGTGCCCGATCACCATGACCGACTGGCTGCCGAAACGCGCCAGGCCGCCGATAATCGAGGGATCCTCCGCAAACAGACGGTCGCCCTGCAGTTCCTCGAAATCAGTAAAAACGTTCTGGAAGTAGTCCAGGGAGTACGGTCGCTGCGGATGCCGCGCGACCTGCGAGATCTGCCACGCAGACAGCTTGCCGTAGATATCCCGCGTGAGCGTGCTGCTCTTCTTCTGCAGGCGCGAAATCTCTTCCGAGATGTCGACCGCGGAATCGTCCTGCACGTAGCGCAGCTCCTCGATCTTCGCCTCAAGCTCGGCGATGGGCTGCTCGAAATCCAGGAATGTCGTCTTCATGAAGCCGTATTGTAGCGGCAGTTCGGGAATTGCATGGCCACAGGCTTTATTTGCCGTACTGGCCCGCCAGGTAGTCGACAATGTTCTGCACGTCGCCTTCGGCTACAGGCGCGCCCATGACCTTGATCATCTTGTTCACGGAGGCTTCCCAGCCCTTGCGATCGAGGAAAGGCGAGTTCATCTGGATGTAGTCCAGGCTGTGGCACATCGAGCAATTTGCCTCGACCAGCTGCTTTCCGGAACCTTCCTTCAGATGGACGTCCGCTTCTGCGGCCAGCGCGGGCAGCGTAAACAATAGTGAGAGTGCAAGGAGTGTTCTCATCGGGCCTCCTAAGTCGCCTCGATTTCGATCCGCTGGACCACGTTGTTGTGGTAACCGGCCGGGTTGAAAATCAGTTCGAATGTCTGGGTGGCGCCGGCTCGATTGATCGCCCGCGCCAGCACCGCGTGTCGCCCGGCACGCGCAGGCGTAAATCGGTGCGACCATTGGCGCCAGGAGTAGCGACCGAGGTCCGCGCCCAACTGCGCGGTTTGCCAGTTTTTCCCCTCGTCCACCGACACCTCGACTGTGGCAATGCCGTAACCGCCGTCCCAGGCGACACCCGCAACCGTGACCGCCTCTCCCGAGCGAACCTTCCTGCCGCCCTCCGGGCTGGTGATCATTGAATTGACCACCATCTCCGTGATCGGCGTATTCGCTTCGGTTTCCTGGCTGACGAAACGATCGATGATCGGGAATTTTCCCTTCGGAATCCGATAGGCGGGATTCATCCAGAACCCTTTGAAGGGTTGCGCGATTGCGCTGATGGTCGTGACGTGCTTCATCCAGTACGTTGCTGTCCAGCCCGGCACGACGATGCGCGCCGGATAACCATTCCAGTGCGGCAGCTTTTCGCCATTCATGGCGAACGCCACCAGCGTGTTTTCGTCCATCGCCTTCCACACCGGAATGCTTTTCACGAAATCCGGCGTCTTGTCGAGCACGGGACCATCCGCGCCGCCCAGCACGATCTCGACTGCGTCCTTTTTCAGGCCTGCCTTGTTGAGCACATCGCGCAGGCGCACGCCGCGCCATTTCGCATTTCCGATTGCGCCGTGACCCCATTGCACGCCCGGCACGTGCGGCTGCGAAAAACCACGGCGATTGCCCGAACACATGCACAGCGCCGCGAGCTCAACCGTTTCAAAATCGCGGGTCAGATTCTCGTAGGTCAGTTCGAGCGGGTTTTCCAGGGATTCGCCGGATACTGCCAACCGCCACTGCGCGGCATCGACGGCCTCCGGAATCCCGGCCAGGTGGTAGCGCACGAAAAACGCATTGTTCGGCGTAAAGGCTTCGTTGAAATAACTGACCGGGGTTTCGAAATTCGGCGGGCGGAAGGATTTCTTGATCAGCGGCAGCTTGCCGGGCAGGCTGTCCAGCCCCCCGGATTCGATCGCGCCGGAAGGCAATTCATTTGCCGCGCCTGCCCAACCGGACCAGCGCGTTCCTCCGGCGAGCAGCAATCCGCCCGCGGAGACCTTGAGAAATTCCCGTCTGGTTTTCATGACTCCTCCTGCGTGGTCCGCGGCCGTGTTCAGAACAGGACGCCGCTCTGACCGCGCGGATCATTGACGGCTTCGATCCGTCCTGTTTTCTTGTCGAGGAACACCGCCTGCATGTTACCCCACCTGCGCCGGCCCGCCTCCACCGCATGCCCCTTGGACTTCAGGGCTTCGATCCAGGTTTCCGAAAAAGCACCCGGCTCGATCTCGATGCGGTCGGGCAGGTACTGGTGATGGAAACGCGGCGCAGCCACTAAACGCGCGAGGTCCGCTTGCGGTTGATCGACATAATCGAGAATGCCCTCCAGGACCATCGATATGATCCGCGATCCGCCGGGGGTGCCGAGCACGAGCACGCCACGATCGTCCTCCACGAAAGTGGGCGACATGGAGGAAAGCGGACGCTTTCCGGGCGCGACGGTATTCGCCTCGCTGCCGACCAGCTTGTACAGATTGGGCACGCCAGGCACGAGTACGAAATCATCCATGTGATTGTTCAGCAGCACACCGGTATCGCCCGCGACATAACCGGATCCGAACGGGCCATTCACTGAAAGAGTCGCCGCGACCCGGTTGCCCTGCCCGTCGATGATCGAAAAATGCGTGGTGTCCTTGCCCTCGTCCGCGGCATCCGGTCCTTCAAGGCCGTTGCTCGGCGTGGCATGCGCCGGATCGATCGAAGCCCCGCGACGCCGGGCATACTTGCGCGACGCCAGCTTCGCCACGGGCACGTCAAAGAAATCCGGATCGCCCATGTAGCGCGCCCGGTCATGATAGCCGCGGCGCATCGCTTCGACGGTGTAGTGAACACGATCGGTCTCGGACAGACCGGCCATATTCACCGTTTCGAGGATGAACAGGCTTTGCGCGAGGACCAGTCCCCCGGAAGACGACAGCGGCGCGGTGGTGACTTGCGCGCCGCGATAAGTGAACCTGATCGGATGCCGCTCGATCACGCGGTAGTTTTCGAGGTCGGCCGATTCCCACAAGCCGCCCGCCGATTTCACCGTCTGCGCCAGCTTGCGGGCGAAATCGCCGCGATAGAAGCTCTGCCCGCCTTGTTCCGCCAGCATGCGCAGCGTGCGCGCCAGGTGCGGCTGGATCACGACAAATCCGAGGGCGGCCGGAGTGCCATTGTCCAGAAAACTCATGGCGGCATCGGCATTGCTGTTCAAAACGTCTGCCCGCACGGTGCTTGCGGAAACATAGCGCGCATCGGCCGGAAAGCCCTGCTCCGCCAGCCGGATGGCCGGTGCCATCGAGCGCGCCAGCGGAAGCTTTCCGTAGCGGCGGGCAACCCAGTCGAGCGCCGCGGGTTCGCCGGGAATGCCGGCGGCGGTCGGGCCATCCAGCGAAGCCTTTGGCTTTGCTTTGCCATTCGCGTCGACGAAGAATGCGCGAGTGGCGCCCGACGGCGCGGTTTCGCGCGCGTCCACGAATACATCCAGATTGTCTGAAGCCCTGTGCAACAGAAGAAATCCGCCACCGCCAAGGCCCGATGAGAACGGCTCGACGACCGCAAGCGCGGCGGCAACCGCCACCGCGGCGTCGAAGGCGTTGCCGCCGGAACTCAGGATCTCGCAACCGGCTTTCGTTGCCAGCGCGTGCGCTGATGCAATCCCGCAATCCTGCGCCGCAGCCGGCCGCAATACGCTCGTCGCGACCAGCGCAAGAACAAGGAAAAATCGCATCGATATTTGAATCGTTTTCATGCTGGTATTGTACGGGAGTCCCCAAAAACACCCTCAAGCTTAGATGAACAACCCTCGCCTAAAGGCGAGGGTTTCGGATTACGGCTCAAGCCGGTAATAGTCGACCTCGCGGTCGACTGAAGTCAAAGTCAAAACCAGCAACAATACTTACGTGCCGAAGGTGCATAA
>JAYVMZ010000246.1:0-3860 GCA_043758735.1 Betaproteobacteria bacterium | reverse complement strand
TGCTCGACGCGGAAGTGGCGGCGCATGCATTGCCGCGTTCCCTGGATCCGGCGCCGAATTCACTCAGTGGAAGTCGCGCGAAGAAGCGTTGAGGTTGCCGATCAGCCTGGAGCGATCCACCAGGTTCTCCGCGATGACATGGATTACATCGCCTTCGCGTTCCAGCGTGCCTTCCACGTGCAGCAACCGCGCTTCCAATAGCGGGCGCCGTTGCTTGCGCGACAGACTTTCCCACACCACTACGTTGATCTGCCCGGTCTCATCCTCGAGGGTGACGAAAATCACGCCCTTGGCGGTACCCGGATGCTGGCGACAGGTAACCAGGCCGACAACGTGCACGGGTGTCTTCGTCGGCATGTCGCGCAACTGCTCCGCGGTGCTGAAAGAATGTTTATCGAATCTTGGGCGCAACAATGCGAGCGGATGGCGCCGCAAGGTCAGGCCGGCGCCGGCATAGTCGTCGATGATTTCCTGGGCTTCGCTCGGCGCTGGCAGCGCTATCGATGCCTCGACGACTGGCGCCGATGCGAGAACGGGCAGGCGTTTCTCGATTCCGGCGACCAGCCATGCCGCATTCCTGCGATGGCCGGCCAACGATTCCAGCGCACCGGCCGCGGCGAGGGCGTTCATGTCCTTGCGCGACAGGTCCGCGGCAAGAAGCAACTCCTCGAACGATTCGAACTGTTTCAGCGCACGCATTTCGATCAGCCGTTTCGCTCCGACTTTTGCTAGTCCTTTGACCATGCGCAAGCCCAGCCGCAGGGCCGGTTGAACAACAGGGCTCGGGATTTCTTTCAATGCCCCCTTTAGGGATGCGCAGGACTCAGGACTGAGCAAGGGCTCCAGACCTCCAGGATTTTCTCTGAGTCCTGAGTCCTGCACCCTGAGTCCTGCTTCTTCCAACGTGCAGTCCCAACTACTTTGCAGAACGTCGACCGCCCTGACTTCCACCCCATGCCGCTGCGCGTCCTGTACCAGTTGCGGTGGCGCGTAAAAACCCATTGGCTGGCTGTTGAGCAATGCACAGGTGAATGCGGCCGGCTCGTAGCATTTGAGCCAGGCCGAGACATAAACCAGCAATGCGAAGCTGGCGGAATGCGATTCGGGAAATCCGTATTCGCCGAAGCCCTTGATCTGCTCGAAGATCTGCAGCGCGAATTTTTCTTCATAGCCATTTTTGAGCATGCCATTTATCAGGCGGTCCTTGAATGGCCCAAGTCCGCCTTTGCGTTTCCATGCAGCCATGGCCCGGCGCAATTGATCCGCTTCGCCAACCGAAAAATCGGCGGCCACCATGGAAATCTCCATGACCTGTTCCTGGAAAATCGGAACGCCCAACGTGCGTCCCAGTACCTCTTTGAGCCGCGGCGGGTATTTTATTTTGTCCGGATCTTTTTTCCGGTTGCGCAGGTAAGGATGCACCATGCCGCCCTGGATCGGGCCCGGGCGCACGATGGCGACTTCGACCACCAGGTCGTAATAGTTTCGCGGTTTGAGACGGGGCAGCATGGACATCTGCGCGCGCGATTCGACCTGGAACACGCCAATGCTGTTCGCTTTGCAAAGCATGTCGTACACCGGCTTGCCTTCCTCGCGGTTTTCGTTGGCGAGGATGTCGGCCATGGACAGGGTGCTGCCGTGGCGGCGGTTGACCAGGTCCAGCGCGAGGCGGATCGCAGTGAGCATGCCCAGCGCCAGCACATCGACTTTAAGCAGGCCGAGTTCATCGAGGTCGTCCTTATCCCACTGGATGACGGTGCGGTCTTCCATGGCGGCGTTCTCGGTGGGGACCAGTTGCGACAGCAGCCCGCGCGAAATGACGAAACCGCCCACATGCTGCGACAGGTGGCGCGGGAATCCCGATAATTCGGAGGTCAGCGTGATCAGCTTGTGGATCACCGGCGAGTCGGGCTCGAATCCGGCTTCGCTTAAGCGTGCTGCCCTTTCTTCCGGCTGGTCCCACCAGACAAAGCTGCCGGCGATACGATCCAGTTGGACCGCGTCCAGTCCCAGAGCCTTGCCGACGTCGCGGAAAGCGCTGCGCGTGCGGTAGCAAATCACGGTGGCGGCCAGCGCGGTGCGATGCCTGCCGTATTTGCCGTAGATGTACTGGATGACTTCTTCACGGCGCTCGTGCTCGAAATCCACGTCGATGTCCGGCGGTTCATTGCGCTCCTTCGAGAGGAAGCGCCCGAACAGCAGCCGCGTGTGGCTCGGATCCACGGAGGTGATGCCGAGGGCGAAGCACACCACTGAATTCGCAGCCGAGCCGCGCCCCTGGCAGAGTATTTCCTGTCCGCGCGCATACTGGACAATGTCGTAGACAGTCAGGAAAAAAGCTTCGTAACGCAGTTCTGCGATCAGCGCGAGTTCTTTGCCGGCGCTTTCACGCACGATCTGCGGAACGCCTTCGGGATAGCGCCAGTTCAATCCGGCTTCGGTCAGTTCCGCCAGATACTGTGGCGCGGTCTTGCCGTCCGGAACGATTTCCTCCGGGTATTCGTATTTCAGTTCGTCGAGGGAGAAATCGCACAACCCGGCAATGCGCATGGTTTCGTCCAGCAATTCCGGCGGATAAATTTTTTCCAGCCGCGCAACCGGGCGCAGGTGGCGCTCTCCGCTGGCCTGCAGGGCGAGCCCGGCTTTTGCAACCGGCACGCCGAGCCGGATCGCAGTCAGCGTGTCCTGCAGCGCGCGGCGTCCGCGCGCGTGCATGTGCACGTCGCCACTGGCTGCACAGGGCAGCTCCGTCTGCCGGCCGAGTTCCCGGAGTTCGGCAAGGCGTTCGCGGTCGCCGCCTCGTGCCAGCAGTTCAACCGCTATCCAGAGCCGTGCAGGGAAGCATTGCGCGAGCCACAGCGCGTCTTCAGCTTGCGGCCGTGCCGGCGGCAGCCAGAGTGCAAGGCAATGGGGGGCGCCGGATTCGAGATGGCTGCGCGAGAGGCGATATTCGCCCTTGGGAGCATTGCGCCGGCCTTGCGTGATCAGTTCGGACAGGTTGCCGTAGCCTTCACGGTTCGTCGCGAGCAGCACGAAGCGCAGTCCATCCTCGAGCCGGAACTCGGCGCCGATGATCAGCTTGAATATGTCTTTATGTTTTTTGGCTGCCGCGTGCGCGCGCACGACGCCGGCGAGCGAGCATTCGTCGGTGATGGCCAGCGCCTTGTAACCGCGCCTGATCGCAGTCTCGACCAGTTCCTGCGCATGCGAAGCGCCGCGCAGGAAACTGAAATTGGTCAGGCAATGAAGCTCGGCATACTCCACGGGGAGGGGCGCGCCGTCATGCAAAGATGCCGTGGACGAACCAGTCCTGCCCGTCGGGCCGTTCCCTGAAAAGCCAGACCTTCGTGCCCGCGCCATCGCGTGCGACGAAGTAGTCGCGCTTCACGTCGAAGTCATCCCACCAGCCGGATTCGACGCGTTCCGGACCTTCCATCAATCGCATCGGCCTCTGCGTTCCCGGCAGGGATTCGTCCGGGCGCAATTTCACCGGTCGCGCAAACAGCCACAGCGGGCGATGCAGGTCGCTGCTGCCGTCCCTGGCGTGACCCGGCAGTGTTTTGCGGAAAGCCCGCTCCGGGCGGTGGTCGGGAAAGGTTTCCAGGCCATGCACCGCTTCCACGCCCAGCCGCGCGCGCAGATGCTCGATGATGCGCCAGCGCGCCTCGCGCGACGGCCGGCCATCGGCGAACAGAGTCTGGTTATGCGAGCCGAGCGGACGGGTTTCTCCGGCGACCAGAGTCAGCGTTTCCACGGCTTCAGGCAACTGGACCGTGCAGAGTTTCTCGCGCAGCAGGGTGACCAGATGCCCGGCGTCGCGGCTCGGCGCGGACAATCCGAGCACAACCGGCGTGGCGGCG
>JAYVMZ010000245.1:0-4385 GCA_043758735.1 Betaproteobacteria bacterium | reverse complement strand
CTCGGCGACGCCGGCCTTCAGGCCGCCTGTCGCAGGGTCCTGGCGCGGAATGTCGTCGAGCTCGACCGGATCGTGCTGCTCCCAGTTCTTGGCCGGGTCTCCGCTGTGGTTCCAGCGCACCACGCGCAGGGTCACGCCATCGGCGATTTCTATTTTCTCGAGGCCGAAAACCGGCCGGCAGCGCTCGGCGGGCAGGTTCTCCGCCATGACTTCATAGCAGGTCGTTTGCGAACCGATGATCGGCGCACCGGTCAGCCGCGACCAGGTCGCCGTATCGAAAGAGTGGTCCCAGTGGCTATGGCCGGTGAGCAGCAGATTGACCTTGTCGGGACCGCCGATGGCGTCGAGCACGCGCGACACGGCCGCAACATCCGGCTTCCACGGTTTGCTGGTATACGCATAGCCCCCGCCGCCGCCGTGGAACTGGCTCTCGGGGATGCGCGTGATGTAGCCGTCGGTCAGCACGCCGAACGATCCCATCTGGTAGTGGATGTTGGCGATCGACATCCAGGTGATGTCGACATGATCCGGACCCGCCGCAATACCTCGGGAAATTGAAGCGACGGTCACAAGAGTAATCGCCGTGCCAGTTAGAAATTTCTTCATCATCCCCCCTAAAAAACCAATTTTTTGCCACAGTGGTCACAGAGGACACAGAGGAAAACAAAAACTGGAGCATGCAGGTTGGGTATGAAGATTAGGTAACTGATCGCGAATCTGTGCTGCCAAAATCCGCCGCAATGAATCATGAGCGACTGAATGGTTCTCACCCCAGCATCGTGTCTTGCTCTTGCCCTTCCTCTGTGACCTCTGTGACCTCTGTGACCTCTGTGGCAAATGGTCTTGATTGATACGATCGCCTAGATTCGGCGGGCTTCGATGAGGTGTTTTTTCCAGAATTCCGCGTCGATGCTGTCCGTACGCACCTTGCCGCCGCTCGACGGCGCGTGGATGAAGCGTCGCTTGCCGAGGTACATGCCGACGTGGGAGGTTTTCTTGCCTTCCTGGTCGAAGAACAGCAGGTCGCCTTCGCGCAGCGCGTGAATCGATACCAGCATCGACATGCGCCGCTGCGACTGCGTGTCACGCGGCATGGAAATACCGGCGCGGCCGTAGCTGTATTTCACCAGGCCGCTGCAATCGAAACCCTGCGGCGTATCGCCGGCGTATTTGTATGGCTTGCCGAGCATTTCCTTTGCGTAGTCGATGGCTTTGGCCGCGGTTTCGTTGCTGGCGCGCACGGTCGTCGGCTCGGGAACTTGTGGCGAACCGGAGCAGGCTGCCAGCGTTGCCAGCATGCCCGGCAAGACCGCCAGCCATAGCCGCCTCATCGGGATTTCTCCACGCCGCACCAGCGCGCCATGAACAAGGCCAGAACCTGCGCCACGCGCAATGTGCTTTCGATCGACACGGATTCGTCGATGCCGTGGATGTTCTGCGCTTCCGGGCCATAGCAGGTGGCGGGTATGCTGCCGTACAGGTTGAAAGAGCGGGCGTCGGTGGTCGCCGAACTGGCGAACCACTCGGCTTCGTTGTGCATTACCTGCGCGTGGGCGGCCGAGAGGGCGGTCAGCAGCGGCTCCGTGCCTTCGAGCACGAATCCTTCCGCCTGGAACCCGGCATAGCGCACGCGGTGCGTGATGCCGGCGAGCGCGGGATCGCGCTTCAGGGTTTCGCCAAGGCATGCTTCTATTGCGGTACGTGCACGCGCGGCGGAAACGCCGGGATAGAAGCCGCAGCGCAGCCCCATGACGCAACGCGTGGGTACCGATGAAGCCCACTCGCCACCGTCGATCGTGCCTAGATTGAACCGGATCGGATGATCGAGGTGGGCGAAGGCGGGATGCCGATTGCCCGGCTCGTTCCATTGTGATTCCAGCGTCCGCAGTCCGTGCCAGAGCGCGAACGCCGCTTCGATTGCGTTGATGCCTTGCGCTGCGTTGAGCACATGGGCGGGCTTGCCGAACACTTCCACCGACAGCCACATCACGCCGACCTGGGCTTTCAGGATGCTGTGTCCGAACGGCTCCGGAATGATCGCCGCGTCCGCCTTGTAGCCGCGGTGCAGGCAGGCCAGTGCGCCGTTTCCAGTGCATTCCTCTTCGACGACGGACTGCATGATTACCGGTGCGGAGGGCTGCAATCCCAGAGATTGCAAAGCGCGAAATGCCGTCACGTAAGCGGCGATGCCGGCCTTCATGTCGCCGCTGCCGCGGCCGTACAACCGACCGTCGCGCACGACCGGATCGAACGGCGGGCGCGACCACAGTTCTTCCGCACCGATCGGCACGACGTCGATATGGCCGTTCAGGATCAGGGATTTTCCCGCGAGTTTCGCCGGGCGATGGATGCCGACGACATTGTCGTGCCGTTCCCACAGTCCGACCGAAGGCGAATAGCCCGGCAGATCCTTCAGATCCGCATCGCGCACTTCGAAGCGCTCGGTCGCCAGGCCCATGCCGCGGAAAAGTCCCTCGAGGAAAGCCTGCGCGCCCGCCTCATCTCCGTTGAGCGATGGGAAACGCACCAGCGTCATGGCCAGGTCGACCATGTCGCGCTGCAGGTTTTCGACTGCGGCGAGGATGTCGGATTCGAGACCGGGATCGCGGGGTTCGGGAGCGTTCATCAGACTGGTTGGCAGATGAATAAACCAGTCTCAAGGATAGCAGAAGGGCGACTACCGAATTCTGTTGCCATAGAGGACCCGGAGGCCACAGAGAAAATCAACGGCGAGTGGCTTTTCATTTCTCGCACCTCTCTGCGTCCTCCGGGTCCAGGATTTGGACACGCCTTCCCACTTTTTTCTGCAAGGTCCGCCGCCGGATCTTGCCGCGGATGAGCCGGGTTGAGCGTCAATCCATTCCGGCAGCCACGTTTTTTTTTCAGCCACCGGCGTATGCCAGGACCGAAGCCGTTGATTGACTTTAAAGTCAATCAACGATACTTTTATTGGCGCGAATATCGATATGAAGACCGACCTGCCTCTTTTGCTGAAATCAATGGATGCCGCAGCCGCCGCCCGAAACTGGTCGGATCGCAAGTGGGCGGCCAAGGCGGGCGTGCGTCCTGAAACCTTGAGCAGGCTGCGCAATCGCGGCGACTGCGTCCTGTCGACTCTGGAGGCGCTTGCGCATGCGCTGGGATTGAGGATGTCCATTGGACCGCATCCCGGCGCACAGGCGTCCGCCTCAAAGTCCGGTGGCGCAGTACTTCGGCGCATGCCGCTGAAGTATGGAAGGGAAGAGGAGCGAAAACTTCTCGACTTGTGTTCGGAGCCCGTAGTGGATCTCAGTCGATGGCGAGCCGCCGGTCCGGCTTTTTTCATGGGCGGGCTTGCGGTCATGCTGGCAAGTGCGCGCGGATACGATCGGGCCCGCTACCTCGAACTGGCGGAGTCGCTTCATGCGGGAATGACCACGCCGGAGGTATTTTCCGCTTGGCTTGCGCAGTCGCCCGTGCGTCCGTCGCGTTTCCTGCCGATGCTGGAGAAGTGGCGTGCCAAAGCTGCCTAATCCCGCGGTCGGAACGGCCTTCCTCGAAGCGTTCAAGACGATGGTGGGCCGCATCGAGGCGGCTGTCAGGGCATCCGGAAACAGGAAACTGGCGTTGCCGGTGCGCATGTATGTTGCCGGCGGCGTTGCTTCGCATTTCTACACGGCAGCGCGAATGACCGATGATGTCGATGCGACGTTTTCCCACCGGATGCTGTTGCCGGAGAATCTTGAAATCTCCTATCGGGACACCGACGGCAAAGCCCGCCTGCTTTACTTCGACCGCCAGTACAACGAAACCTTCGGACTTCTGCATGAAGATGCGTACAAAGACTCGATGCCGTTGAAACTCGGCGGCATCGATCCCAAAGTCGTCGAAGTCAGGCTGCTGTCGCCTGTTGATCTTGCTGTTTCCAAGCTTGCCCGGTTTGCCGAGCATGACCAGGAGGACATCAGGGCGCTCGCCGCGGAAGGGTTGTTGAAATCGAAGGATCTGAAAAAGCGCGCCGAAGAGGCGCTGAAGCATTACATCGGCAATCCCGGTCCCATAAAAATATCAATCACACTGGCCTGCAGGGTGATTGACAAGAAGCGGCCCTGAGTGGGATGACGGTTCGCAGGTCTGTGCCGCCAACTTATGACGTGACAGATTATCAGCCATTGAAACATTTCGGCCCCTTTGCCGATCCGGCTCTCGGGAGCAGCGGGAGGGAAAAAGGCAAGACTTGACGCAATACTGTTCGTTTAGATAGATTTCTGCCATGATCCGCTCATTCCCGTTGCGGAGCAAGTCATTGTCATGGCGCGAACCAAGGCGGTATTGGGAGCCGGTGCCCGGCTGAGCGACTACCTCAGCGCGAGCCTGCTGGCGCGCGTGTACCCGCCCGAGCAGGT
>JAYVMZ010000244.1:0-10155 GCA_043758735.1 Betaproteobacteria bacterium | reverse complement strand
TATATTCGGCGTCATAAAGAAGAGCCCGACTCGCAGTTGAAGTTGTTCTAAGTGTTCAGGCTTTCAAAGCCCCGCCGCTTGCGGCGGGGTAATTTACTTAGTCCTGAGTCTCACGTCCTGAGTCCTGCATTCAACCGCAACGAGGCAATTGACCATAAAAATTAGCTGATACCCATCCAATGTTAGTCGCGCTAATAACCGGCCTCGCCACCGGCGCGGTGTACGCCGCCGCCGCCCTGACTTACAACGTAATGTTCTCGACGTCGAAGGTGTTGTCGGTGACCACTGGCCACATCTCGATGCTCGGTGGCATCTTCGGCGCGTGGTTCATTTCCACGCTCGGCTGGCCGATCCCGGTCGCGCTGGTCGGCGCAATGGTGATCGGCGCGGTGTTCGGGTTGCTGACCGACTTCATCGCGATCCGCCGCGTGTTGGCGCGAAGCGACGAGCATCTCTGGCTGCTCTCCACGCTGGCGCTGGCGACGATGGTCCAGCAGGCGGCGGGATTGTGGTGG
Source organism: Betaproteobacteria bacterium (assembly GCA_043758735.1). Lineage (GTDB taxonomy): Bacteria > Pseudomonadota > Gammaproteobacteria > Burkholderiales > JACQAP01 > JACQAP01. Next base: position 9,640 of record JAYVMZ010000244.1, on the reverse strand, counting down.
GGCACGGAGCCCAAGCCGTTCCCGCGCCTGATCCCGCAGGATTTCTCCGCGGGACTTGGTGACCAGAAATACTGGCTGCCGATCGCCATTGCGATCCTGCTCGCCATGGCGCTCGAATTGTTCTACCAACGTACGCTATACGGCAAGCTGTTCGTGGCGATGTCCGAAGATGCCTTCGCGGCGCGCGCGCGCGGCATCCCGACGGGGCGCATCCGCTCCATGTCCTATGTAATCGCCGGTGCGATGGGTGGTCTTGCGGGATTCGCGGCCGGCCAACTGACTTTTGCCTATTTCGCGCTCGGCCTGACGCTCACCCTGAATGGCTTCATCGCGCTGGCGGTGGGCGGGCTCGGCAGCAACGTCGGCGCGCTGGTCGGCGGCGCCGCGCTCGGAATTCTCAGCGCAGTGGCAACCTATTTTGTTGGCGGCGAATACCAGCAGACCATCTCGGTGGGATTGCTGATGGTCGTTCTGCTGGTCAAGCCGGCTGGCCTGTTCGGCAGCCAGAGCGTGAGGCCAGTATGAGACTTTCAAAGAGAAAGACATTCACCGCCAAGGACGCCAGGGACGCAAAGGAAAGTCAAAAGCGAGGCAGGGTACAAACACGTCCCGTGACCCCGAACCGTTTGGCATTGCATCCTCCCGTCGCGGTTTATCTCTCCCCAGTATTCCTTAGCGTCCCTCGCGTCCTTTGCGGTGAGTGCCTTTTGAATCTTACGCGCCACCTGGCTGCTTCTATTCACGGCGAATTCTGATGCACCTTTCCAAGAAATCCCTATCCATCCTGGTTGTGTTGGCGGCGCTGATCGCGCTGCCGTGGTGGTCCGGCGATCTCTACAAACTGCATCTCGCCGCACTGATCTGTGCGTACTGGGTGCTGATCGGCGGATTGAATCTCGTGGTCGGCTATTCGGGACAACTCTCGATCGGGCACGTCGGCCTGCTCGCGATCGGCGCCTACTGCTTCGCGATTCTGGCCGGCACGCACGGCGTGCATCCGGCCTTTGCCATCGCCGCATCCGGTGTGCTGTGCGCTCTGTGCGGGCTGCTGCTTGGCCTGCCTTCGCTGCGGTTGCCCGGATTTTATTTCGCGATGGCCACGCTGGCCTTTGCGTTGATTGTCACTGAAATCACTCTGGCGCAGGGCACCCTGACCGGCGGCGGCGTCGGATTGTCGGTACCGGGATTTCCGCCGCCTTTCGATACGCCGCGCGGCACTTACTGGCTGATCCTCGCCATCGCGGTGCTGGTGACCTGGCTCACCTGGAATGTGGCTCGGCACACCTGGGGACGCGGACTCGTCGCGGTGCGCGACAGCGCGGTGACGGCGCAGGCGGTCGGCGTGCCGGTGTTTCGCGCGAAACTCACGGTGTTCGTTTTCAGCGGTTTTACCGCCGGCGTCGCGGGCGCGCTGTTCGCCGTGCTGCAGAGTTACATCACGCCGGACACCTTCGTATTCGACCTTGGCCTGTTCTTTTTCGTGTGCATCATCATCGGCGGCCGCGGGCATATCCTCGGCCCGGCCATCGGCACCATCGTGCTGACGGCACTGCCGGAGATGGTTGCGCCGCTGGCGAGGCTGGGCAATTTCTTCTATGGATTGCTCTTGCTGGCCGTGGTGCTGCTGGTACCGGAAGGCATCGGCCGGGTGTTCGAACTCCTGGTCGAGCGTTTCCGGCCGCGCCGCGGGGAAAGCCACGTCGTGAAGCCGGACCTCGAGCGCCTGGCAAAGGCGATCGAACAAGGACGGTCGGCGCGATGAGCCTTTCCGCGCGCGACGTCACCAAGCGCTTCGGCGGATTGACCGCGCTGGCGAAGGTTTCACTGGAACTCAAGCCCGGCGAAGTGCACGGCCTGATCGGCCCGAACGGGAGCGGCAAGACCACGCTGCTGAACCTGCTGTCCGGTTACTACCGGCCGGATGGCGGCATGATTGCCATGGACGAAACCGACATATCCAATGCGACGGTGCAAAAACGCGCGGGCTTCGGCGTCGCACGCACCTTCCAGAAGCCGCGTCTCCTGCCGACGCTTTCCGTGCTCGACAACGCCATGCTTGGCGGCTGGCGCGATGCCCGCGCCGGGTTTCTCTCGACCGCTTTCTGTTTGCCACAGGTAAAGGCCGATGAACTCGCGCTGCGCAGCCGTGCCGAGGAATTGCTGCATGGTGTGGGCCTGTCGCACGCGATCAACCGGCGCGCGAATCTTCTCGAACATGCCGAGCAGCGCTTCCTCGAAATCGCGCGCGGCCTGGCGCAGCGTCCGCGCTTCATTTTGCTGGACGAACCGGCCGGCGGCCTGACTCCGGCGGAGATCGAACACCTTGGCGCGGTGATTCGCGTCATGCGCGAATCAGGCGTCGGCGTGCTACTGGTCGAACACCATACCGATTTCGTGTTCCGCATTTCCGACCGCGTGACCACGCTGGATGTGGGCGCGGTGATCAAGCACGGCACCCCGGACGAAGTGAAGCGCGACCCGGAAGTGATCCGCGTGTACCTGGGGGCCTAGAGTGTCCTATTCCGTCAATTCGCGAATGAAAACCCGACGAGAATCGACGTCATGCTGTGTTCCGAGTCCTTGCCGTGGGGCCCGCCACTGTCAAGGACTCGCGCCTGGCCTGACGCCGATTCCGCAGGTTTTCTCCGCGATACCGGTCTGCCGATGCCCGGATGCGGATTGCAGCCTTCCGGACATTGAACGAGTCTTCGCGAATTGGCGGAACAGGACACTCACGTGAGAACCGACAAACCGCTGCTGAAAGTAATCGACCTGCATGTCGCCTACGGCAAGGCCACGGTCGTGCACGGCATTTCCCTGGAGGTGCGCAACGGCGAATTCACCGTGATGCTCGGCCGCAACGGCGCGGGCAAGAGCACGACCCTGCACGCGATATCGGGTTTGATCCCAAAGAAAGCCGGTCGCGTCGAATTCGACGGCCGCGACCTGACCAATGCGACGCCGCGCGACATCGTCCGCGCCGGCATCGTCCAGGTACTGGAAGGCCATCGCGTGTTCACCACCCTCACGGTCGAGGACAACCTGCTCATCGGCACTTATGCGCGCAGCCCGGGAGGCGACCGTTCCAAGCTCGCGCGCATCTACAAATTGTTCCCGGAACTCAGGGAGAAGCGCGACGAGCACGCCTCGCGCCTGTCCGGCGGACAGCAGCAGATTCTCGCCGTCGCACAGGGCGTGATCGGCGAACCGCGTTTGCTGATCCTCGACGAACCGTCCGCCGGGCTGGCACCGATGGTCATCGACCGGATTCTTTCGGTGGCGTCGGAGTTGTGCAAAGGCGGCATGGCCATCCTGCTGGTTGAGCAGCTCGTGGAAAAGGCGCTGCGCCATGCGGGTTACTGTTACCTGGTGGAGACCGGGCGCATCGCCGCGGCCGGCACGCCGAAGGAAATCCAGGCAAGTGACGTACTACATCAAACTTACCTCGGCGGCCACACGAGCGAACCGATGGCGAAAAATTGAACATGAATGTCCAAGACCTCAATCTCACCACGAAGAACACGAAGGACACGAAGAAACACGAAGAAGTACGCAAAGTTCATGGCCCGGTGTGACGTAGGTGCAACGTAGCTCACCGTTGCGCGCGCCGATACGAAACAGCTTTCGTTTCTTGCCCTTCTTCGTGCCACTTCGTGTTCTTCGTGCTCTTCGTGGTGAGCATTTGGATTGAGCAGTATTCTGGATTCAAGAAATAAAAATCGGGAGAAAAGAAGCTATGGCCGCGACGACACGCTGGAAAAACAGGCCCGAGGGCTCGACCTGGGGCGATTTCGGACCGGACGACCAACTCGGACGGTTGAACCTGCTCACGCCGGAGAAGGTGAAACAGGGCATCGCCGAGGTCAAGGAAGGCAAGGTCTTCTGCCTGAGCCTGCCGCTGGACTATCCTGGAGGCAACCTGCTCAATCCGCGCCGCCATCCGCCAATCCTGCGGCCGACCTTGCGCAATGGCCGGCCGAACATGGTCTACGTCGTACAGCGCGATAACCCGGAAGCGACAGACGTCATCAATGACGACGCCGTGATCCTGCACCTTCAGTATTCGACGCAGTGGGACAGCCTGGCGCACGTCGGCCAGTTGTTCGACGCCGATGGTGACGGGAAACCCGAGCCGGTGTTCTACAACGGATTCCGCGGCGGAAAGGAAATCTCCGGTCCCACCGATCCCGACGATGCCGGCGCGATCGGCAACGTGCCGGCGAAAACGACGACCGCGGTTCACGCACTCGGCGTCGAGAACATGGCGGTGAACTGTGTCCAGGGTCGCGGCGTGACGATCGACTTGCACGCGCACGTTGGTGACGAGAGCGTAGCGGTCGGCTACGACCAGCTCATGCGCATCATGGAAAAGGACAAGGTCGTCGTCGAAAGAGGCGACATGGTCTGCCTGCACACCGGCTTTGCCCAGATGATCCTCGAGATGAACAAGCAGCCGGACCAGCACAAGCTGGAGCATTCCTGTGCGACGCTCGACGGCCGCGACAAGAAGCTGCTGCAATGGATCACGGATTCCGGCCTGGTTTCGCTGATCGCGGACAACTACGCGGTGGAAGCGCACCCGGCGACCAGCCATCACGGCACCTGCGCGACCTTGCCGCTGCACGAACACTGCCTGTTCAAACTGGGCGTCAACCTCGGCGAGATCTGGCACCTGACCCCGCTCGCCAACTGGCTGCGCGAACACAAGCGTTCGCGTTTCCTGTTGACCGCGCCACCGCTGCGCCTGCCGGGCGCCGTCGGTTCACCGGCTACCCCGGTAGCCACCGTCTAACCGACCGACAAGGGAGGTCGCCATGCCAACCTGTGCATCCGCAATCAACTCCGTACAGAAATCCTGCCGCATCCTGCGCTCGCTGACCGAACCCCGGGTCAACCGGCTGTCGGAAATCGCCGCCCAGGCTGGACTCAACAAGGTCACCACCTTGCGCATCCTCCAAGTGCTCACGCGCGAGGGATTCGTCAGGCGCGACGACAAGACCAAGACCTATTCGTTGGGCAACGAAGTGTTTATCCTCGCGGCGGCGTTGCGCGACCGTGACGACCTGCGCGCACGCGCACGGCCCTCCCTGGTCCGCCTGGCCGCGATGTCCGAGGATTCGGTGCTGCTGTCAGTGCGCAGCGGCGGCACCGAATCGGTATGCGTGGACAAGGAAGTCGGGTCGTTTCCGATCCGGGCGAATTACCTCGACATCGGCAGCCGGCGCCCGCTCGGCATGGGTGCCGGCGCGATGGCATTGCTGGCCTGGCAATCGGAAGCCGAGATCGAAGCGATCCTGCCGCTTGTCGAGCAGCGATTGCCGCTGTTCCCCAAGGTCAGCATGTCCTGGCTGAAAAACGAGATCGACCGGTCCCGCGAGCGCGGTTATTCCGTGTTCCTGAACATGCTCGTGGACCGCATGGGCGCGATCGGCGTTCCGATCTTCGGTGCCGACGGCAGGCCCGTCGCAGCGCTCAGCATCGCCGCGCTCGCCGACCGGATTTCCTCGCGCATGGACCAGTTGGTGGACATGCTCAAGCGCGAGGCGGAAATTATTGGGAATCCGAAACGGTGAATCCGTTGTCCTTCATCACCGGCGTCGGCCTGACGCCTTATGGCAAGCATCCGGGCAGGAGCACGCTCGACCTGATGAGCGTGGCGGCGACGGCGGCGCTTGCGGATGCCGAGCTGGAGCGCCGCGACATCGACGCACTGGTGTGCGGCTATTCCACGACGATGCCGCATCTGATGCTGTCGACCGTTTTCGCCGAGCATTTCGGCCTGAAACCCGCGTACGCGCATGCGATCCAGCTCGGCGGGGCGACCGGGTTCGCGATGGCGATGCTGGCGCATCATCTGGTCGAATCCGGTGTAGCGAAAAACATTCTGGTGGTTGCAGGCGAAAACCGGCTGACCGGACAAAGCCGCGACTCCGCGATCCAGACGCTGGCGCAGGTCGGGCATCCGGTTTACGAAGTGCCGCTCGGTGCGACGATCCCCGCTTATTACGGGCTGCTCGCGTCACGCTATATGCTCGAGTACGGCTGCACGGAGGCGGATTTCGCCGAGCTTGCCGTGCTGATGCGCAAACATGCGTGCATGCATCCCGGCGCGCAGTTCAGGGAGCCCATCACGGTCGATGCGGTGCTCGGCTCGAAGCCGATCGCGTCGCCGCTGAAGCTGCTAGATTGCTGCCCCGTATCCGACGGCGGGGCGGCATTCGTGGTCAGCCGTGAACGCACCAACGGCTTCAACGTGAAAATCCGCGGCACCGGCCAGGCGCATCCCTACCAGCACATCAGCGCCGCACCGAGCCTCACCCAATCGGGCGCCGCCCCGGCCATGGCGAAAGCGCTCACGGCGGCCGGCGTGAAGGCGTCCGATGCGAACTACGTGGCCATCTACGACAGCTTCACCATCACGCTCACCATCCTGCTCGAGGAACTCGGCCTCGCGCCCCGCGGCGGCGCGGGAAAGCTCGCGCGCGAGGGACATTTCAGTCACGACGGAAAATTGCCGCTGAATACGCATGGCGGCCTGCTTTCATACGGCCATTGCGGCGTCGGCGGTGCCATGGCGCACCTGGTCGAGACGCACCGGCAGCTGACGCATCGCGCGGAAAGCCGTCAGGCGAAGAATGCCAGCCTGGCCTTGCTTCACGGCGACGGCGGGGTGCTTTCTTCCCATGTCTCCCTCGTCCTGGAGTCCGGAAGATGAGTATTTCAGACTGGACAAAAGGTAGCGACGGCATCGCCTATCAGGTATGCGGCCAGTGCAAGGCCGTCTGGAATTTCGAGCGCCGCTTCTGCCCGGCATGCGGCACTGAAAATCCCGCGACGCTGCAGGCTTCCGGACGCGGCGTCATCCATGCCCTCACGCTGGTGGCGCGAGCGCCGACAGAAGAGTTGCGCGCGCACGCGCCTTACCTGATCGTGCTGGTCGATGCCGAGGAAGGCTTCCGCCTGATGGCGCATGGCGATCCCGCTCTGCAGATCGGCGACAAGGTCCGTGCTCGCTTCACCCAGCTCGCCGGCCACAAGACTCCTTATTTCGATAAGGCCTAAAAGCCGGCCACGGGCCGGCAGTAGGGGCGTTGACACAGAGTTCACAGAGGAAGAACGAGGGTGCACAGAGGAATTACGTGAATGGAGTTGCGGAAATTGACGCAGGTACCGGTGGCAACATCCGTCGCAGAATGCAGAATCATTTGTTTCGGTTTTCTCTGTGTCCTTCGTGTTCTCCGTGCGTCTGTGTTGGGTTGAGACTACTTTGAGGAAAGAATAATGAAGGACGTACTGCGCGAATCGTTGCGCACGGTGTTGAACCCAAAATCCGTCGCGGTCATCGGCGCGTCGGAAAACGAAAACAAGATAGGCGGACGCCCGCTGCTGTATCTGTCCCGCCACGGCTTCAAGGGCAAGGTCTATCCGATCAACCCGAAGCGCGCGGAGATCCAGGGCTTCAAGGCCTACCCGTCGCTGGCCGATGTACCGGATGCGCCGGAAGCGGCGATCATCGCGCTGGCGGGCGATGCGGCGATCGAGGCGGTGGAGCAGTGCGCGAAACGCGGGGTGAGGACGGCGGTGGTCATGACTTCCGGCTTCGGCGAAACCGATCCGGTCGCGGGCAAAGTCAAGGAAAAGCGCATGCGCGATGCGGCGCACGCCGCCGGAATGCGCATCGTCGGTCCGAATTCGCAAGGCCTGGCCAATTTCGGCACGGGCGCTATTCTGTCGTTCTCTACCATGTATATCGAGGCGCCGCCGATGGACGGACCGATCGCGGTCGTCAGCCAGTCGGGCGCAATGAGCGTCGTGCCTTACGGGCTGCTGCGTGCGCGCGGCCTCGGTGTGCGGCATTCGCACGCCACCGGCAACGATGCCGACGTGACAGTCTCCGAACTGGCGTCGGTGGTGGCGGAAGACCCTGACCTGAAGCTGCTGTTGCTTTACCTGGAAAGCATCAACGATCCGTTCTATCTCGCCGAAACCGCGCGCATCGCGCACGAGCGCAGCCTGCCGGTGATCGCGCTGAAGTCCGGGCGCACTGCGGCCGGGCAGGAAGCCGCCAAATCGCACACCGGCGCGCTGGCGAACGAGGACAGGACGGTCGATGCCTTCCTCGCCAAGCATGGCATCTGGCGCGCGCGCGATACCGCCGAACTGGTGGCCAGTGCGGAGATGTACCTGAAGGGATGGAAGCCGAAAGGCCGCCGGCTGGTGGCGATCAGCAATTCCGGCGCGGTCTGCGTGATGGCCGCGGATGCCGCCAGCACGGTCGGTATGCCGATGGCAAAAATTGCCGGCGACACGCGCGCCGAACTGGGCAAGATCCTGCCGGGCTTCGCCACGACCACGAATCCGATCGATATCACCGCGGCCCTGCTGACCAACAGCGGGTTGTTTTCGCAGATCTTGCCGGTGCTCGCCCGCGATTCCGCAGCGGACGCCTTCCTGATCGGCATTCCGGTCGCGGGCCAGGGCTACGACGTCGAGGCCTTTGCGCGTGATTCCGCCGACTTTGCCAAGACGACCGGCAAGCCGCTGGTCGCCGCGATTCCGCAACCCAACATCGCCGCGCGCTTCAAGGCGCATGGCCTGCCGGTGTTCCCCACAGAATACGAAGCCGTGGCGGCGCTGAACCAGTTCCTGTCGCATGGCGAACTCATGCACGAATCGAAAAGCCGGGCGGCGACGAGTACGCGTGCGCCGGCCCCCGCGGCGAATTCATACGCGATGCTCAACGAAGCGGACAGCTTGACGCTGCTGTCCAGTGTCGGCGTGCCAGTCGTGCCTTACCGGTTATGCCACAGCGCCGACGAAGCCGCCGCAGCGCTCGCGGAGCTGGGTGGCCCGGTCGCCGTAAAAGGCTGCTCAGCCGACGTTGCACACAAGAGCGAACTCGGCCTGGTGCGCTTGGGGTTGAACGACGCAGGGTCGGTGCGTACGGCGTTTGCGCAGATGAAGCAGGCACTGGCAGACCACAACGCCCGCTTCGACGGTGCCATCGTCGCGAAAATGGCCAGCGGCCGCCGCGAGATGATGATCGGCGCGCGCATCGATCCGGTATTCGGTCCGGTCGTGCTGGTCGGCGACGGCGGCAGATACGTCGAAGCCATGCCCGACGTGCAATTGCTGATTGCGCCCTTCACGGCGGCTGAAGTGCGGGAAGCACTGGGACGTTTGCGCATCGCGCCGCTGCTTGCCGGCGTGCGCGGCGAGCCGGCACTGGACGTCGAAGCGTTCTGCGAAGCGGCGCTCGCTGTTTCCCGGCTGATGATGGATCCGCAATCCGGCGTGGTGAACCTGGATCTGAATCCCGTGCTGGTCGGCACCAAAGGCGAAGGCTGCGTGGCGCTGGATGCGGTCGTGTACACCACGAAGGAATGAATTTGATTCCTGCCAGACGCGCGCGTGAGCGCGCCGGTTTCGAGGGGCCGGGTTTATCCCGGACCGTCGAAACTGTTGTAGCTCCCTCTCTCACCCCGGTTAGCTACAATCAAATGACGGTCTTCCACGACCTGTTCCAGGTTGTAGCTCCCTCTCTCACCCCGGTTAGCTACAATAACCGCATCTATATCCCCTCGAACAATTGGGTTGTAGCTCCCTCTCTCACCCCGGTTAGCTACAATGTGATGCGCAG
>JAYVMZ010000243.1:0-2215 GCA_043758735.1 Betaproteobacteria bacterium | reverse complement strand
TCCATCGTCGTCATGGCCGATGATTTCGATGGACCCAACGGCGTGGCCTTTTCGCCGGACGAACGCCGGCTCTATGTCAGCGAAACCGGCGATCAGACCAGCGACTGCCCACGGCAGTACATCCGTGCGTTCGACCTCCCCGACGACGGCGCGCTGAGCGGCGGAGAGATATTTCACACGGTCGCCCCCGGGTACGCCGATGGCCTGTGCGTGGACGAAGGCGGCAACCTGTGGGCGAGTGCGGCCGATGGCGTGCATTGCATCGCTCCGGACGGTCAGTTGATGGGTAAAGTGAAGGTGCCGTACCGGGTATCGAATCTCACCTTTGGCGGCCCGATGGGCAACCGGCTATTCATCGGTGGCTCGCATAGCCTGTATGCCATCTTCCTCAACCGACGCGGTGCGCGGCGATGGTGATGGCGTTGCCGCAGGCGCGCCGGCTATCGCGTTTTGTTCTGATCAGCGCGGATGCCGAGAAGCTCGCGCGGTTTTACGAACGGGCCTTGGGCTGCCATCGCGTGGCGGTCGAGCATCGAGGCGGCGCGGATTTCGAACGCACGATGGGCGTCGACGGCGGCGCGCGGAGCATTACCCTCAGGCTGGGCGGGCAGGAGATCGAGTTGCTGCAATTGGACCGTGCCGGCCGGCCGTACCCCGCGGGTGCGATGTCGTCGGATCTGTTTTTTCAGCATCTTGCCGTGGTGGTTTCCGACATGGATATCGCTTATCGCCATTTATCCGGCATCGATGAATGGACGGCCATTTCGAAGCAGGGGCCGCAGCGGCTACCGGCGTCATCGGGCGGCGTGACCGCATTCAAGTTTCGTGATCCGGAAGGCCATCCGCTGGAGCTGTTGGCTTTTGCGGCCGGCACCGCGCCAACGCAGTGGAGCCAAGCATCCGAAGCCGGCCCCTTCTACGGCATCGACCATTCGGCGATCAGCGTCTTGGATAGCGCAACAAGCATCGCGTTCTATCGGTCGTTCGGGCTATCGGTGACCGGCGTTTCATTGAACGTCGGCGCGGAGCAGGGCCGGCTTGATGATCTGCTCGATCCGCAGGTCGAGGTGACGGCGCTGGCTGCGGATCGGTCGACCCCGCACCTGGAGTTGCTTGACTATCGGCGTGCCGACATGCCGTCACGTATTGGCGTGCATGACAACGATATTGCCGCGACACGCCTGGTTTGGCAGGCGTGTTCGTCATCCACGGCGATCGATGTCTTGCCCGGGATCAGGCCACTTATCGATCCCGATGGGCATCGGCATCTGTTGATTCCGGGTTGAGTGGCTGAGAAAAAATCGCCCAGACTCCTTGGAGCCTGGGTAGTAGAAACCAAGCGAGCGAGACAAAGCACTTTTGCGTCAGGTTTTTCGATCCTTTAAGGCGAATAGCCGTAGCTATTCAACGAAAAGGAGCGGAAAAACTGGCCAAAAGTGCAAAGTCGCAGCCGCTTGAGTTTCTACCGCCCAAGCTCCTAGGACCGCCGCCAACCGCGCATGCCCTCGGCGCGCTCGCTGCGGCGGTCGAATGTTTCTCAGCCTCCGAGCTTTCAGATATCAGAGCGCAAAATGGATCACAGCCACCGACTGCGCAGGCATATCCAGTTCGATCACATGACTGTCGCTCTTGCCCGAGAACGTCAGCGTCTCGGTCTGCAGCATTGAAACGTCGTGCAATTCCTCGAGCATGGATGCATTGAGATATTCCGGCTTGCCCATCTGTTCCCAGCGCCGCTTGGCGTTGGCGTTGACGAGGTCGATCCGCTGCATAGTGCCGGTGCCTTTCGTCGTGCCGCCCGCGAGGGTGAATGACACCGATTGCGTCTCGATCGGGTGACGTGGCAGGGCGAAGTTGGTCAGCACGAGCGCAGCGGATTCGTGGCCGCGAACCAGCCACGCATCGACCGTAGCGTGCTCGCCCTTCACCGGCATCAGTTCGGTGCCCAACCCATGCAGCAGTTCATAAGCGCGGTACGACGGTTTGGCGATGCCGTGGATATTCAACAGCCCGAAGCCGCCATGAAACGGCACGGACGGGAAATAGTTTTCCTCGAAAATATCCGAGAACGTCCAGTAGCTGTAGCCCTCGACCAGGCCCTGCGCTTCGAGCACGGTCTTGACGATGAACGCGGCGGCATAAGGATCGTCGTGCATAGGGTCGCGTGGATTGGATGAGGTGCACCATTCGGTGTAATAAACCGGAAGCGCGCCGG
>JAYVMZ010000242.1:0-3801 GCA_043758735.1 Betaproteobacteria bacterium | reverse complement strand
GTAATGCCGGCCGCAGAATTCGCAGTCGACTTCGACGTTGCCGCGCTCTTGGAGTATGGATCGGACTTCATTGTGGCCGAGCATGCGCAGCATGGAAGTTACGCGTTCGTGCGAGCACGAGCAGCGGAACGCCACCGGGCGCGGCTCGAAAACGCGCACATCTTCCTGATGGTAGAGGCGCCGGATGATTTCCGGCGCAGGCAGTGCGAGCAGTTCTTCGGGCTTGATGGTTTCGCCCAGTCGGGTTGCCCGGTTCCATGCATCGGCATCCTCGCTCGGCGTCGCCGGCAGTTTCTGCAACAGCATGCCGGCCGCCTGGGTGGAATCCGAGGCGAGCCAAAGGCGGGTCTCCAGTTGCTCGGATTTGGCCATGTAGTGTTCCAGCACCTGCGCGATGCTTTCGCCCTCGATGCTGACGATGCCCTGGTAGGCCTGCTTGCCGCTGGAGGGCACGATCGAGATCACGAAGCGGCCCGCTCCGAGTAATTCCGTCACGTTGCCGCTTTCAAGCTCGCCGTCCCACTTCGCTGTGGCGCGCAGAGTCTGTTCGCTGGTCGCCTCGACAACGAGCAATTGCACCGGGCCGCTGCCTTGCATCTGCATGATCAGCGAACCTTCGAACTTGAGCGTCGCCGAAAGCAGGGCGGCGGCCGCCATCATCTCGCCCAGCAGGCGCTCGAGCGGGGCCGGGTAAGTACGCCGTTCGAGGACGGCGCGCCAGGTCGCATCCAGGTGCGCGATCTCTCCGCGCACCGGCGTGCTTTCGAGCAGGAATCGTTGCAGTGAATCGTTCATGGTTGTCTGTAGAGACGGAAGCGTTCCACCTTGTCACCGGGCCGGCGTCCTTCCCAGATCAGCTTCCAGTTTCCGCCGACATGGATAGGTGACTTCCCCTTGTCCTGAATGATCAATAGATCGCAATCGGGGCGCTTGCCCGGTTTTTCAAGACGCACGGTCAGGATATTGCCGAAGTAGTGCAGCATCGCTCGCTGCGGCTCACCAAGTGCCTGGCTGTAGATGCACCCGTGCGACTCCGGTACTGCCTGTGCCAGTTGCACGAAGACGGTGCGATAGGTCTTGCCCGTATCGATGTACCGGACGAGCAGCAGCGCGACCAGCGCCCACAGCATGGTAATGCCAACCGCCCAGGTGATGACGGGCCGGTCCGGCCGGCGCTTGACGTTGAACAGCAGCACCAGCCAGGCGAAGGTGAACAGCGCAGCAAGGATGATGACAATACTTCGGCCGCCCGATTGATAGGCGGGCTGCATGTCCATCATGTGTTTCCACAGCTGGGTCGGCCTGCCGAGGTCAATAGCCATCCAGTAGAACCAGCCGACGATTGCGAAGAACGTGAACAGAATGATCGCGAACCAGTAATAGAGGTTGGCCGCACCCCGCTTGAGGGTTTCGAAGGACACCACCGCGAGCAGCGAGATCGGCAGCAGCAACGGCATGCCGTAGACGTCCCGTCCCTCGCCAATGATGCTGAGGAACAGGAAGATGGCGACCAATGCGACCAGGGGCAGGATGATTCCGGGCTTTTGCAACCCTGCGCGGCCTTCGACCCAAAGTCCCCAGATGGCAAAAGGCCATGCCGGCCAGGCGAACCACGGCAGCACGTTCACATAGTAAAAATAATCCTCGTTCGGCGTGAATAGGAAAATGCCTTTCAGCCTTTCGACGTTCCTGATCCAAAACCACTCGGCAAACAGGTGCGGCGACCGGGTTTCGAGGAGTATCGGCCAGATCAGCGCCCACGGCGCCGCGACTACCAATGCCACGACCACGGTCTGCAGGTACCGGCGGGTGCGCCAGTACGGCGACACGATCGGCAGCAACATCATCGGCATTAACAGCATGAACGGCTCGACCAGGCCCTCCGCAAGAAAGCAGATCCCGAGGCCCGTCCCAAGCCACAACCCGGCAATCAGCGGGCGTCGCGCCGTAAGGGCGAGCGCGTACAAGCCGACTGCCAGGCCGGCCAGCAGCGCGGTATCTGCGATCAGCTGGTGACCGCGAAGCAGTAATCCTCCGCAGCCCAGCAGCATCAGCGCGGCGACCCAACCCTTGCTGCTTCCGTATAACTCCTTCGCGGTCAGCGCGATGAACAGGAATGCGAGCGCCATATAGAGGCCCGCGGCAAGGCGCGCGCCATCGTGCAGGGGCAATACCGGGGAAAACAGCAGGCCGGTCAGGGCGGCCGTCAGGTAGATCAGGGGCGGCTTGTCCAGGTAAGGTTCGCCGGCCAGCGTGGGGACGACCCAGTTGCCGTCTCTGAGCAACTGGTAAACGATGCCGAACGTGTGCGCTTCGTCCGGCTTCCAGGGATCGTGCCCGATCAGCCCGGGTAGAATCCAGGCTATGCACAGCAGGACGGTCAGCGTGACCGGATTCTCGGTGATATGCGCGGCGATCGTCTCGCTACGTAGAAATTGGGCAGGGCGAAGCATGTTTTTATTTGGGACGCATTGACCGGGGTCGAAACAACCGGCGGTCATGCGATTCCCGCGCTGGTTTCCTGGGAACAGGCCTAAGGGATGAGCCTGATTTGGGCTATTCTAATCCGCGCAGGCGCAAAAACATTGCCCCGGAAATGCGAAAAGGCAGCTTTCGCTGCCTTTTCCTGAGTGCGTCCCGGTGGTTCAGGTTGCGGCCGGCTTGGCGTCGGTCTTCTTGCTGTACTTCTGGCGGAATTTTTCCACACGTCCCGCAGTGTCCATGATCTTCTGCTTGCCGGTATAGAACGGATGGCAGGCGGAGCAGACTTCCACATGCAGCGGCTTGCCCAGCGTGGAGCGCGTAGTGAAGGTATTTCCGCAGCTGCAGGTGACCGCAACGTTGGCGTATTCGGGATGGATTTCAGGCTTCATTTTGATTCCTTTCATGTGGAAGCGGGATTTGCGCTTCCGAAGGGGGCGAATTATCCACAGGTCAGCGGGGATTGGCAACCCCGGATGCGAGTGGTTGATGGCTGGGGACTAGTTGTGGGCTATCGCCCTGTATTCAAGTGCTTGCCCCGAAGCCGGACACGTCAGGGCGAATACCTTTTTAACCCCTGCGCATGGAGTCAAAGAAATCGGCGTTGTTCTTTGTAGTACGGAGCTTATCGACGAGAAATTCGGTCGCTTCCAATTCGTCCATGGGGTCGCGCCCGGACTCGTTACCGGCGCAGCCGGCCGTTTGCGGGCAGGGCGCGATTTATCCCATCCCTGCGCTACCCACGGCGCATGGAGTCAAAGAAATCGGCGTTGTTCTTTGTAGTACGGAGCTTATCGACGAGAAATTCGGTCGCTTCCAATTCGTCCATGGGATAAAGCAATTTGCGCAGTACCCAGATCTTCTGCAGGATTTCCTTCTCGATCAGCAATTCCTCGCGACGCGTGCCGGAGCGGTTGACGTTGATCGACGGATAGATCCGTTTCTCGGCCATGCGGCGGTCGAGATGGATTTCCATGTTGCCGGTTCCCTTGAATTCTTCGTAGATCACGTCATCCATGCGCGAGCCGGTGTCGATCAGCGCGGTGGCGATGATGGTGAGCGATCCACCCTCCTCGATGTTGCGCGCCGCACCGAAGAAACGCTTGGGGCGCTGGAGCGCATTTGCATCCACGCCGCCCGTCAGCACCTTGCCGGAGGCTGGCACAACGGTGTTGTAGGCGCGCGCAAGGCGCGTGATGGAATCGAGCAGGATGACGACGTGCTTCTTGTGTTCGACCAGGCGCTTGGCTTTTTCCAGCACCATTTCTGCGACCTGCACATGGCGTGTTGCGGGTTCGTCGAAGGTCGACGACACCACTT